>JBKHJK010000541.1:0-2884 GCA_046538215.1 Armatimonadota bacterium | reverse complement strand
CTGAAGATGTCTTTGCCGACATCCCCATCGAGAGCGTCTCCCGGGCGGAGAAGCAGATGCGGGAAAATGTTCGCGAGGAGCTGCCGGACATCTGCCGGCGCATTGAACAGGGGCAGGATTTCACCGAGGAAGACCGCCGCGAGATTCTGCAGGTCGCCCGGATGGTCGTGGAATAGATGGCCACAGTCGAAGAGCTGCGAGACCGCATAGACACCGCCGAATCGCTCATGTCGGTCGTCAGCACCATGAAGACGCTGGCGGCGGTGAACGAGCGGCAGTTCGAGGTGATGGTTGAGGCCCTCTCAGAATACAACCGCACCGTGGAGATGGGGCTGCAGATCGTACTGAGAGATCATCCAATCGCCACTCTGGAGCTTGAGGGAACAACCGGCGAGCGCCTTGCGGCCATCATCGTTGGCTCCGACCAGGGGATGTGCGGGCCCTTCAGCCGCCGTATCGTTTCCCACGCACTGTCGGAGATTGATCGGCTTCCATACGGCCCCGAAGACATCAGTCTCCTTGTGCTGGGCGTCCGGGCGCTGGCTGAGGTGGAAGATGCCGGATGGACCGTGGCTGATTATATCCCTACTCCAGCATCGGTGGACGGTGTCAGTGACTGCGTCGAAGACATATTCGTCCTGCTCAACAACTGGGGCTTCACGGCGGGCACCGACAGCATCATGATTTTTCACAACGAGACCGCGGGAGCCACGATTTACGATCAGCGAACCGTGCGCGTCTCACCGGTATCCATGGCGTGGCTGCGGTCGCTGCAGGGCCGTGAATGGGATTCGCGATGCCTGCCCCAATACTTCATGGAATTCGATGATATGTTTGCGGCTCTTATCGGTGAGTACGTTTTTGTGAGCGTCTATCGCGGAATCGCCGAATCCACCGCGGCCGAAAATGCCAGCCGGCTGCAATCCATGCAGGCGGCGGAAAACAACATCGAAGATCGCCTGAAGGCCCTCAAAAGAGACTACCAGATCCAGCGCCAGACGGCTATCACCGAGGAAGTCAGTGACGTCATCTCGGGCTTCGAAGCCCTGACACAGGAAGACCCTGACGAACGGGGCTGACTGCCCCGCTGCCTGCCGCGAACCTGTCGTGAGCTATTCCTCCAGCCACTCCTGAATGTGAGCCTCATCGGCCTGCGTCCACGGCACCAGGTCCTCGATGCACTGGCGGTCGAACCCGCTGTACACGTGCGACATGGTCTTTTCGTATATTCCCTCTGCCTCAGCCTGCGCGCGCCACTCTTTGAACGACTTTCTGTCGTATTCCTTCGCCCGGGCGTCAATTGCCGCAGGGTCGAAGTTGCTCTGTAGAATGTCATCCATCTCCGTCACGACATCCGGGAATTTGTCGGCGACGTCTTTGGCCTCCCACGGGTCCTCATCGAGGTTGAAAAGCTGTGGCGGGTAGCCGATATACTTCACGTATTTCCATGGCCCGCGCCGGAGCATATACGCCCCCGTGCAGCACCGGTCGCCGTTGTAGCCGCTGAACACCCAGTCGCGCCGATCGGCCTTCTCACCGTGCAGCAGCGGCATGAGTGATTCGCCGTTGATCGTATCGGGATAGCCGGGATGATGGGAGAAGTCCGAATAATCGAGCCCGGCCATGTCCATGAGTGTCGGATAGATGTCGATGAGGGAAACTGGATCCTCCACCGCCGCTCCCTGCTGCACGCCCGGTCCACGGATAAGAAGCGGCTCATGCACCGACGGCTCATACATGGTTCGTTTCAGAATCTGGTTCTGCTCGCCCGCCATCTCGCCGTGGTCGCTGGAGAAGATGATGTAGGTGTTGTCTGACAGCCCGAGATCCTCCACGGTTCGCAGCACTCGCCCCACCATTTCGTCAAGAGCGGCGATCATGCCGAAATAGATATGCCGCATCTGGTGGACGAGGTCCTCCGAAAAGCGTTTGTCACAGTTTTTTGTAATGCGGATATACTCCATCACCGGATGATCGGTCATCCCCTTGCCGCCAAGCGTTGGCGGAATTTCGATTTTGTCCTCGTCCACCATCTCCATGTGTCTGCGGCTGCCCACGAAAGCCGGATGGACGAGAGCGGTGGTAAGATACATCATGAAGGGCCGGTCGCTTTTTGATGCCTCGTGCAGGAAATCGAGCCCCTGGTAGGTGCACTCCCAGTCTCTGGCGTACGGGTCTGGATCGTCGCTGATCACCGGCAGCGGCGTGCGGCTGATAGGGCGCCTGATTTCCGCCGCGCGCGTCCATGAGCCCACGCGGTCGCGGATCGAGTGCTTCCCCCACTGATAATCCAATCCTCCAAGAGCGGCCGTCTGGTATCCTGCACTATTGAATGTATCCCGGAATGTCGGGACACCTTCATGCAGCCCCTCATGGTTATTCCAGCAGTCGTAATACTGCGGGTACTTCCCTGTCCACATACTGGCACGGGAGGGGTTACAGACCGGACAGTTCGTATAGGCGTTGGTGAACATCACGCCGTCTTCGGCAAGCGAGTCGAGGTTCGGTGTTGCATTTTGCATGGAGGGCTCACCCATGCAGCCCATCTTTCGTCCGTCCATGCTCTCGGCGTGGATAAATATAATATTCGGCTTTGTATTTGATGCAGCACTCATGCAAAAACTTCCTTTCAACGACAGCTTGATACCTGTACGTTGTTTCGCCGTCCATACCCCGAAAATCCTCCTCACCGTTCCCTGTCATCATATCGGGCAGTGTTGATGCTCCATCTGTTTATCTGCGGGCGGATTACTCAGAGGGGCGTGCGAATGTTTCGGTTTCGTGTGCCGGGAATAGTGCCTCATAAAGGTTTCATCTCCGCAAATGGTCTGGACTCGGGCTGGAAGCTGGCGACAAACAGCGTCGCCACCTGCGATTTGCAGCG
>JBKHJK010000011.1:0-13414 GCA_046538215.1 Armatimonadota bacterium | reverse complement strand
GGACTGGGGCGATGACGCAATCACCGTGGCAACCGAAATGGAGCCGCTGTCGCCGACCATGACAATTCCGCTGCTGGATGACGCACGCCAAAAATATTACCAGAATATCGCCGCACACCTGATGGAGGACGAGGAGCTGGCGGTCAAGCCCGAGGAGGCCGGCCGCGCCATCGGGGTCATGGAGGCCGCCGAGCGATCCGCCAAATCCGGCAGGCCCGAAAAAGTCGGCATCTGACCACGGCGGGGGCATCGTAGTAAGACCGCGATACGAAGCATCAATAGCTCCTGCCGCGTCCGAAAAATAAAAGGCTTCCCGACAGTCCCGGGGAGCCTTTTTCATGGGTGTTTAGCGTGACGAAGCCCCGATTCGCCGCCAGCTTTGTGCAAACACCGAACTGCTACTGCTGCGCCGAGCGCGAAGTATCCTTGAAGTCTGGCGGACAACTTCAATCCTTAGCATAGCTGAGAATTTGCAGTTTGGCCGACCGTACCAGATATCTCACACGAGCCGTACAGTAGAACGGTCGCGGTGCTCAGTAATGGTTACTCATAAAACAACAACCGTGGCTCGGCCTGCGGTTGGCGTTGTTTACCAATCGCAGGTGGTGGATGTTTTTATCCGCCAGCTTCCAGCCCGAGTCACTCTCCTATGAAGATAAATCGCTTGGGATCCCGATGACTCGGGCTGGAAGCTGGACACAAACCACGCGTCCACCCCGGATTTCCAACGACATGAAATCCGGGGCCGAGCCACGGAATGAATATTGGCCATGGGGTCAACGAAACGCCTGCCCATCATCAAGGACCATGTGTAAAAGCAGCAGGTGCGTCCTCCACACGGAGACCGCGTCTGCTCTGTCCTATTCTGGCTTTGGGGATGATAGGATACTACTCCACCAGCTTCAGCTTCGGGTGGTCGGTGAGGAGCTTTTTGAGGCCCTTTTCGGGGAACGCGACCGTCAACTGCGGGGTGTCGCCATTCTGCACGGTCACGATGATGCCCCTGCCGAAGTCCTCGTGCTCGATTTTCGCGCCCTCGTAAAACTCATCGGGGACTGAGCTTTCGGGGGATTTCTTGCGGCTCGATTTGGAGCGTGCCCCGGGCGGCTTCTTTCGCTTTTTCGGTTTGGGTTTCGCCTGTTTTGGCTGCGTGGTTTTCTTTTCTCTGCGTTCGGTTTCTTTTTTATCCTGTCGCCGCTGTGCCTCTTTTTCATTCTCGCGGGCTCGCTGGAGGATTTCGGTCATATCCAGGTCAAAATCGCTGTTTTCGGCCTGCTGTTGGGCCGCCTGCTCGTCACCGAACATCCGCGGGCTCAGCGGTGTATCGTAGGGGACCTTTTCCACCACAAGATGTTCCGGGAGGTCTTTGAGGAACCGCGAGGGCTTCTGGCGGCGGGGCTGGCCGAAGATGGTGCGGCCCCTTGCGTGGCTCATATACAGCATCCGCTGGGCGCGGGTGATACCCACGTAGCACAGACGGCGTTCCTCGGCAAGCTCAAACTCATCGCCCATCGAGCGCTCGTGCGGGAAGATACCTTCCTCCAGCCCCACGATAAAGACGATGGGGAACTCCAGCCCTTTAGCGCTGTGCAGTGTCATCAGGGAGACGGAGCTGTCGAGGTCGTCGGCTTCATCAATATCCGCCAGCAGCGCGAGGCGTTCGAGAAACCCGGCGAGGCTGGCCTCTTCGGTGTTTTGCTCGTATTTGACGGCGTCGGTGACGAGCTCCTCGAGGTTGTCCAGCCGATCGGCATCCTCCGCCCGGGAGGATGATTCCAGCGAATCAATATAGCCGCTTCGTTCCAGCACGCGCTTGAGCAGGGCGCCGATGTCGAGGTCTTCGGCCTCCTGCTGCAGTTGTGTCATCATCTCGTAAAAGTCAATTACGGCATTGCGCTGTGCCTCTTGCAGCTCCGGGTCGTCCGCCGCCAGCCGGCAGGCCTCGAGAAGTGTTGTGTCCTCTGATGCGGCCAGGCGTGTGAGGTGTCCGACCGTAGCGTCGCCGATACCGCGCGTGGGGGTGTTGATGATCCGGCGCAGTGACATCGAATCCTGCGGGTTGAAAAGCACGCTCAGATACGCCGCGGCGTCCTTCACCTCACTGCGGTCGTAAAACGACATCCCGCCGACGATTTCGTAGGGAATGCCGCGGTCTCTGAAGGCGAATTCCAGCACCCGGGACATGGCGTTGGTGCGGTACAGTACGGCGTAGTCCCCGTAACGGGCCTCACCATTGCGCACCTGGCGGGCGATGATATTGGCGACCCACTTGGCCTCTTCTTCTTCGCTGACGGCCTGATAGATCACGGGCTTGTCACCCACGGCGCCGTCGGTCCACAGCTTCTTATCCGCCCGATCAGTGTTATGCTTGATGACCTCATGGGCGCATTCCAGGATACATTCGGTGGAGCGGTAGTTCTGCTCCAGCTTGACGACGGTGGCCTCCGGGAAATCGCTCTGGAAGGCCAGGATGATGCCGACATTCGCCCCCCGCCAGCCATAAATGCTCTGGTCGTCATCACCGACCACGCAGATGTTGTTGTGGCGGCGGGACAGAAGCTGTACGAGGCGGTACTGGGCGTGGTTGATGTCCTGGTATTCGTCCACCAGGATGTAGCGCAGCCGGTCGTGCAGCTTCCCGAGAACCTCCGGCTTCGTCTCCAGAAGCTCCACGGCCTTTTTGATCAGGTCATCAAAATCCAGCGCGTTGTTGGAGCGGAGGCGTTCCTGGTAGTTGCTGTACACGCGCGCGACAAACTCCTCGAACGGTCCTTTGCGAGTGCGGCTGTAATCCTGCACATCCAGAAGCTCGTTTTTGCCGGAGCTGATGGAGCTTTGAATCTGCGAGGGCGTGTATTCTTTGGAGTCAAAGTCCATCATGTTGAGAGCTTCTTTAAGCAGCGTCTTCTGCTGGGACTCGTCGTATATGACGAAGTTATGCGGCACCCCGATGGCCTCACCGTACTGGCGCAGAATCCGACAGCAGATGGAGTGAAAGGTGCCCGCCCAGATGCCCGCAGCGTCCTCGCCCACCAGCCGCTCGATGCGCTCCTTCATTTCTCCGGCGGCCCTGTTGGTAAAGGTCACCGCGAGGATCTGGTCCGGCGGGATGTTTTCCTCCTGGATCATGTAGGCGATGCGGTAGGTCAGTGCGCGTGTTTTGCCGCTGCCGGCCCCCGCGAAGATAAGTACAGGGCCTTCAATGGTTTGGGCGGCTTTCCGCTGCTGTTCGTTGAGCCTGTCAAGCAAAGACAATCAAATCACCGCATAAATGGTAAATAGTGCGTCGGTGCGCATGGTCGCTGAAACACTGCCGCTGGATATCATCCCCGGCAGGGGGCATGTGGGCTTACAGATACGTCGCTGCTATTCGTGGGCCAGTGCGGCGGCGATAAAGCCCGCGAAGAGTGGATGTGCGCGGTTGGGCCGCGATTTGAACTCCGGGTGGAACTGTGAGGCAATGAAAAACGGGTGATCGGGGATCTCGACCATTTCCACGAGGTCGCCCTCCGGAGATGTGCCGCAAAATTCAAGCCCGTGCTCCCGCAGTGTTTTGCGATATTCGTTGTTGACCTCATACCGGTGGCGGTGCCGTTCGGAAATATCGGTTTTCCCGTAAAGCTCGTGTGCGAGTGTGTCCGGTTTGAGCGTACATGGATAGGCGCCGAGCCGCATGGTACCACCGAGCTCCGTTACATACTCCTGCTCCTTCATGTAGATGATAACAGGATTGGGCGTGTCCTCATCAAACTCCTTCGAGTTGGCTGCCTCAAGTCCGCAGGCATTGCGGGCAAATTCAATCACCGCAATCTGCAGCCCCAGACAGAGTCCCAGGTAGGGGATGTCATTTTCTCGTGCGTAACCGGCTGCGGCGATCTTCCCCTCGATGCCGCGATCACCAAAGCCCCCGGGCACCAGGACGCCGGACACATCGCCCAGAAACTCGCCCGCACCTTCCTGCTCGATTCTCTCGGAGTCAACGTACTTGATCTTGACCTCACAGTCGTTCGCACCCCCTGCGTGCCGGAGGGCCTCGGTCACCGACAGGTACGCATCATGCAGGTCCATATACTTGCCGACCATGGCGATGGTAACGTCCTCCGAGGGGCTGTCAATCCGCTCCACCATATCGCGCCAGTCCGAAAGATCGGGCCTGCGGGTGTCCAGCCCCACGCGGTCGAGGACCAGGTCGGCGACATTTTGCTCTTCCATCTTCAGTGGGATGCTGTAGAGACATTCATCGGTGTCCACGCTCCCGATAACGGCCTCGGGCGGGACGTCACAAAACAGCGAGATCTTATCACGAACTTCCTGTGTGGTCGGATATTTCGAACGGGCGACGAGAATCTGTGGCTGGATACCGGCCCTCCGCAGCTCCTGGACGCTGTGCTGTGTCGGCTTGGTCTTCAGTTCCCCGACAGCGCCCAGGTATGGCACCAGGGTCACATGGACGAAGCAGACATTTCCGGGCCCCTCTTCAATCCGCATCTGCCGGATGGCCTCCAGAAACGGCTGACTCTCGATATCGCCCACGGTGCCACCAATCTCGGTGATGCAGATCTCGGCCTCGTGGTGCCTGGCGGCGTGTCGGATGTCGGACTTGATCTCGTCGGTGATATGGGGGATGACCTGCACGGTCTTGCCCAGATAATAATCCCCGTCGCGCTCCTTGGAGATCACGCTTTGATAGACGCTGCCGGTGGTGATGTTGGAGTATTTTGTCAGCGGCTCATCAATAAACCGCTCGTAATGGCCGAGGTCGAGGTCGGTTTCGGTGCCGTCGTCGGTGACGTACACCTCTCCGTGCTGAAACGGGTTCATCAAACCGGCGTCCACATTCAGATATGGATCAACCTTGATCAGCGCGACCTTCAGACCGCGATTTTTGAGCAGACAGCCCAGGGAGGCCGTTGTGATCCCCTTGCCGATGCCCGAAACGACACCACCGGTTACGAATACGTGTTTTGTCTCCATGCACTTTCACCTGTCCTGTTGTATATATGTGGGTGAGATCGTCGGAACCGGGGATTACTTACTCCCACTCGATCGTTCCGGGTGGTTTGGAGGTGATATCGTAGGCGACACGGTTGACGCCCTGCACCTCGTTGACGATTCGGTTGGAAATACGGGTCAGCACCTCGTGCGGCAGGCGTGCCCAGTCGGCGGTCATGAAGTCCTCGGTTGTCACCGCTCGCAGCAGCATCGGGTGGGCGTAGCTGCGCTCGTCTCCCATGACACCGACAGAGCGGATATCCGCCAGCAGCACGGCAAAGCACTGGGCGAGGTCGGGCCACAATCCAGCATCCTTCAGCTCCGCGCGGAAGATGGCATCTGCCGCCCGCAGCACGTCAAGGCGCTCTTTGGTAACCTCCCCGACGATGCGCACGGCCAGGCCAGGCCCGGGGAACGGCTGGCGCTGGGTAATCTCCTCCGGCAGTCCCAGCTCGCGCCCGATCCGGCGGACCTCGTCCTTGAAAAGCCGCCGCAGGGGCTCGATATTTTCCTCATAGGTCATATCGTCCGGCAGGCCGCCGACGTTATGATGGGTCTTGATGCGGGCGGTGAGGGGACCGCCGCTTTCGATGACATCCGGATACAGCGTCCCGTGGGCGATATATTTGTGCTCACCCAGCGTATCGCATTCTCGCTCGAACGTGCGGATGAAGGTCTCGCCGATGACTGAGCGTTTCTGTTCGGGATCGGTGACACCCTGGAGCTTCTGCAAAAACTGGTCACTGGCATCAACGTAATGAAACTTTGCGCCGCCCTCCCAGTTGGAGAGGACCGCCCGGACCTCCTCCGGCTCGTTTTGGCGCAGCAGGCCGTGGTTGATGAACATGCAGGTGACCTGCGAGCCGACGGCACGGTCCAGAAGCGCTGCCGTGACCATCGAATCCACGCCTCCGGAAACACCGCACAAAACGCGGTCGCCGCCGATTTTCTCCGCCAGCTCCTGTACAGTCTCTTCGATAAACCGCCCCGGCTGCCAGTCGCCGCTGCAGCCGCAGATTTCGTACAAAAAGTTGTGCAGAATCTGCGAGCCGCACTCCGTGTGATGCACCTCCGGATGAAACTGAACGCCGTACAGCTTCCTGTCGGGGTCGCCCATCGCCGCAACCGGGCTGTTATCGCTTTTCGCCAGCACGTGGAAGCCGGCCGGAACCTCGTCAACCCGGTCACCGTGGCTCATCCATGTGCTGGTGGGGCTTTGGACACCGACGAAGAGGCTGGAGTCATCGAGGATTTCGATCTGCGCGTGACCGTACTCGCGCCGCTGTCCGCGTGTGACCTCACCACCCAGCAGATGGGCCATAAGCTGCTGGCCGTAGCAGATTCCGAGCACCGGAATCCCGGACTGCAGGATGGCCGTGTCCATGGTCGGTGCATCCGGTGCATAGACGCTGTTTGGACCGCCGGAAAGAATGATGCCCGTGGGATTGATCTGCTGGATCTCGTCGAGGGTGATGTCAGCCGGGCGAATTTCGCTGTAGACGTTGTGTTCTCGGACTTTGCGGACGATGAGTTGGACGTACTGTGCGCCGAAGTCTAAAACAAGAATCGTCTCGTGCTGGCCCGCTCTCTCTGCCACTATACACAAACTCCCGCCTGTGCTAAAATCATTGCGAGTGAGCCAGTGCAAACCTGTTCGGAGAAGAAATTGAGCAGGTTCAATTGCCTGGTTCACTATAGTATGACAAGCATTGAGATTGTTGTCAACGGGGCTGCCGCAGCCGCCGCATATTCATCATAGCGAGAAAATGAGCGCTGGCACCGGGGGCCCTGCTGAGAGGATGAATCACCACGTGATCGCCATAGTTGATTACGGCGAGGGCAACCTCGGGAGTGTGGAAAAGGCGCTGCGCCACGTCGGCTGCGATGCAGTCATCACCAGTGACGCCGAAGCTCTCAGCAACGCCGACGGCCTGGTGCTTCCCGGTGTGGGTGCCTTCGACGACTGTATCTGCAGCCTGCGAGAAACCGGGCTGGAAGAGCCGCTGAAGAAGGCCATTGCAGACGGAACGCCTTTTTTAGGGATCTGCCTGGGCCTGCAGATGCTCTTCGAAAGCTCCGAGGAAGGAGAGCTTCCCGGTCTCGGCGTGCTCAGGGGTACCGTCCCGCGGTTCGACCACGACCTGAAGATCCCACAGATCGGCTGGAACCGCATCAATATCCAGAAGGATGCTCCACATCTCGACGGGGTCGAAGACGGCTCCTGGGTCTATTTCGTCCATTCGTATTATGTGGATCCTGAGGACGAGACGATCATCACCACGACCACCGACTACGGGATCGAGTTTTGCTCGGCGGTGTGGAAGGACAACATCTTCGCCACCCAGTTCCATCCCGAAAAGAGCCAGAAGGTCGGCCTGCAAATTCTCGACAACTTCCGGCAGATCGTTGCTGGCGAAAAATAGGTGAGTGAAAGATTATGCTGGCAAAGCGAATCATCCCCTGTCTCGATGTGACCGAGGGCAGGGTTGTCAAGGGCGTACAGTATGTCAACTTTCGTGATGCGGGCGACCCGGTGGAGTGCGCGGCCGAATACGACCGGCAGGGTGCCGATGAGCTGACCTTCCTGGACATCACCGCCTCCAAAGAAAGCCGCCCCATCATGCTGGATATCGTCCGCCGCACCGCCGAAGAGATCTTCATCCCCTTCACCGTCGGTGGCGGCATTCGCAGCGTCGAGGATATCCGCGATATCCTGCGGGCCGGTGCCGACAAATGCTCCATCATGACCGCGTCCATCGAAAATCCCGACCTCATCAACGAGGGCGCCAGGCGCTTCGGAAACCAGTGCATCGTTGTGGCCATAGACGCAAAGCGCATCCCGGTGGATGGGGAGGTCGAAGAGGATCTCGGCTACAACCCCGACGCCGATATTCAGTGGCGTGTGCATACCCACGGTGGAAGCGAACCGACCGATGTGGACCCCATCAAGTGGGCGAAAGAGGCCGAAGAGCGGGGCGCCGGTGAATTCCTGGTCACCTCCATGGACGCCGACGGGACCGAGGCGGGCTACGATATCGAGCTTCTGCGCCGTATCTCCTCACAGGTAAGCATCCCCGTCATCGCCTCCGGAGGGGCGGGAAACGCCGAGCACATGTACGAGGCCCTCACCGACGGACAGGCCGATGCGGTTCTCGCCGCCAGCATCTTCCACTTCGGCCAGATGACCGTCCGCGATGTCAAAAAGCAGCTCGCCGCAAAGGGCGTCGAGGTGCGGCTGTGATGAAGCTGCTGAAAGTCTGTTTCCGCGTGCAAAAGGCCAGATCTCACCATCTGTGCAAGCGGCACATTCGCCCTACAGCCATGAGTTTTCGAACCGTCCTGGTGGAAATTTCACCGTGGGCGAGGCGAGCCTGTACAGATGTGGTGCAAAACACTGCATCCCCCCACGATTGGGGGCCTTTGGCTCAGGCTGGAAGCTGGCGACAGACAGCGCCGCCACCTGCGATTTGAGACGACGCACAACACAAATCGCAGGCCGAGCCAGGAGGCCTTTTCGTTTTTATGAGGCACTGTTGTGCTGTCAAACAAAACTCCACAGGCCCCGGCCCCGGGAATATTTTGTGGTTTCGATAGTACTACAACGAGGCTTCGTTCGGCGCGGCTATATTTACGATATTTGGCCCGCCAAAATTCGGTTTCGCCCCTGTAGTGGAGGGTCTTTTGGTCGGGAAATTGCCAGTTTTTCAAAGCTCAAAGACCTCATAGTAGCAACTCTCGTTGTAGTAATAGCAGGGACCCATGAAACAGTAACCATCGCCCCGCCCCTCGCTGGGTGTTCTTCTCAATCTCTGACAAAGACCGTGGCTCGGCCCTGGATTTTTATCGTTTAAAATCCAGGGTGAAAACGCATTTTTCAGCGTTTTCAGCTTCCAGCCCGAGTCACTACTTCGTCATGATTGGGACCCCGGATATCGCAAGACTATCGGAGGATGACGCCGGGAGACGACGTTATTTCAAAAAGTAGCTCTGGGAGGTGGGGAGGGCATCGGTGGTGACGACGATGCCGAGCTTGCGAAGGCCGTTCTCATCGCCCGACCCCGGCACATGCGTCAGATGCATCTGGCATCCCCGCAGCTCTGGAAGGGTCTGCAGGCACGCCCGTGCGACCGGGTTGCTGGCCATGCTCAGGCCCAGAGCCACCAGAAGCTCCTGCACGTTCAGGCTGGGTGACCGGGAGTCCAGATACTCGTCCTTCAGCTCCGTGAGATTGCGGATCACGTTGCCGGGCAGAAGATGCACGGCGTCCGGAATATCAGCCAGCTTCTTCATTGCCTTGATGATCGCGGCAGAGGCGGAGTGGAACAGTGGCGAGTTGCTGCCGGTGATGATGCGCCCATCGGGCAGCTCGATGGCCGCTCCGCAGTAGAAGTTTTCATTGCCCTTACCCCTGGCCTCGGCGTCCTCTGCGGCCTGGCGTGCGGGCTGGACCACCGGCCGGTCGGTCTCCTCAAGATCAAGCCGCTGCATCAACCTCCGGGCGCGGCCGGCAACCTCCTGTGACACCACGCCCATCCGCGCCTCCCAGTGGTGCCGGAAGTAGCGGCGGATGATCTCCTGCTTCGACGCCTCCCGAACGACCTCGTCGTCAATGATACCGGAGGCGGCGCGATTGACGCCCATATCCGTGGGCGATTGATAGGTCAATGTCGCTGAATCCTTCCCCCCAATGCGTTCCAGAATGCTTTTGAGGATCGGGAAGTTCTCCACATCGCGGTTGTAGTTGACGGCGGTTTCGTCGTAGGCCTCGAGATGAAATGGATCAATCATCACCACATCGCCGATGTCCACGGTCGCGGCTTCGTAGGCGAGATTGACGGGATGTTCCAGCGGCAGATTCCAGATCGGGAACGTCTCAAATTTCGCATACCCCGCCCGTTTGGCACGCTGGTGTTCGTGGTAAAGCTGCGACAGGCATGTTGACATCTTCCCGCTCCCCGGCCCTGTGCCGGTGACCACAACGATGCGGGCCGATGTTTCGATGTATGCATTGCGGCCATACCCCTCCTCGGAGACGATACGGTCAACATCGTTGGGATAATCAGGGATCTCCGGGTGGGTGTAGGTGGCAATGCCGCTGCGTTGGAGCCGCTCCATCAGCCGCTGCCCCGTGGTCTCCTCATGATAGCGCGTCAGCACCACCGCGGTGGTGCGGATCCCCCAGTCGCGGAGGTCATCAATCGCCTTCAGGGTCGCGACGTCGTAGGTGATACCGAAATCGCCCCGGATGCGCCCCTGCTCGAGGTCCAGGGCGTACACACAGAACACGACCTCCATCTGGTCTTTCAGGCCCTGAAGGAGGCGCATCTTGACGTTCGGATCATACCCGGGAAGCACCCGTGAGGCGTGGAAATCAAAGGTCAGCTTCCCGCCAAACTCCAGGTACAGCTTCCCGGCGGACTGCTCCACCCGCTCGAGGATTGCTGCCGTCTGTTCTTCGATATACCTGTCATTATCAAACCCGATTTGTGTCATTAAAACCGCCCAATACGCTTGTGGTTATCTGCAGATTGCGCAGCGTGAAAACCGCGTTCTGTATAATTTTTTACCATTATAGGTGTATATTCATCCACAATGAGGTGAGGCTATATGAAATCGAACGCTGCTCGCCGCGTTCAGATATCCTCATCACCGCTGCCGCTATCTTCTTCAACATTCTCCCCGGTGCTGTCGTCGTCCTCCGGGTGCGGTGTGGATATCGTAATATCAATGTCTCCTACCACCTCGTCGCTGTCATCCTCCAGCGAAATGTCATCGGTGAGGTCAGGCTCCTCCGTCTGCTCTTCGAAATCGTCAGTCTCGACTTCGACGGGCGTCCCCGGCTGCTGTTCATCGTCCTGGCCAGTCAGCGGGCTATCGTCTACGAGATCCGGAGTATCCTCGGGTTCCTCGGCCTGCATCTGTTCAATACGCTGCTCGAGCTCCTCGATGCGGCTGCGCATCTCATCAATGCGCTCACACTCCTGCAGGATGTCGGCGTTGCGGACTTTGCCCTTTTTGTGGAGTGCATAGACCTTTTCTCCGATGATTCTTTCCACCTTCCGCCGCTGTTTGTGGAGCCTCTTCACACTGCTGCGCAGGCGGGCGATGGTGAGGGTGCGGTCAGCGGCTTCAGAGGCGCTGGTGGTGGCGCGTTTCAGACCGTCCCACAGTCGCCTGCCGACCGATCTGGCTTCTTCCCATGTATCTTCAGACATCCTTACCAGCCTCCCGTGGGGGTGTTAAAACAGTATTCCCGGCCTATTGCGATCATCCAGACGGTGCAATCCGGCGTCATGTGTGGCCTGCACTGCCGCCTCATATTCGTGGCTGTGCAGCCGGCGGTTGATCCCCTCGTATTCATCCGCCCGGTAGCACGGACGGTACTGGTCCATGACGTTAACGTATGTGTCGGTGCTGAGTGAAGCGATGAACTCCATCACCTGCTGTGTTGCGGCGAGGTCTTCGGGCAAAACGAGGTGTCGCACAAGCAGGCCCCTGACAGCGACGCCCCGGTCATCGAGGGTCAAATCACCGACCTGCCGGTGCATCTCCGTCAGGGCGGCTTTCATGACTTCGGGATAATCCGGCGCATCTGACAGCTCCCGGGCAGTCTCCGGATCGGCGTACTTGGCATCCGGCATATAGATGTCCACGATTCCGTCCAGAAGCTTGAGGGTTTCTACGGCGTCGTAGCCACCGCTGTTATAGACCAGCGGGACCTCAAGACCGCCGTCAATGGCGTGGGAGAGAGCCTGCAGGATTTGTGGCACCACGTGGGAGGGTGTCACGACATTGATGTTGTGGCAGCCCTGCTTCTGGAGGCTCAGCATCATATCGGCCAACTCCTGTGCGCTGCGCTCCCGGCCGCGGGCGAGGTGGCTGATGTCGTAATTCTGGCAGAACACGCAACCCATATTGCAGCCGGCGAAGAAGATCGTTCCCGACCCGCCGGATCCCACGAGGGGCCGCTCCTCGCCGTAATGTGGCCCGGCGCTGGCGATCTTCGCTTCGGCCCCGGTGTCACAGTAGCCCTGCTCTCCGGCCAGCCGATCAATCCCGCACTGCCGCGGACACAGCGTGCACGGCGACAGCAGAGCCTCCGCTGCCGTGATACGCTCCTGCAGCACCTCCGTGGACATATCGAGATATGAAGCAGGCATCGTTTACAGCTCCAGGTTCTCCATCAGGTGATTGAATCCGCTCCAACCGTTTTCGCTGGTGAGATCAAAATGGATCGGCGTCACAGAGATACGGTTGTGCTGAATGGCGTTGATGTCGGTGCCATCGGCAGAGTCAGATTCCTCCGGTGCGCCGCTGATCCAGTAATAGGGCCGTCCGGAGGGATCCTCGCGCTTTGAGAGTATCTCGCTGTAGCGCCGCCGCCCCAGCCGTGTCAGGGACACGCCCTCGATTTCGTCAACGGGAAGATTGGGTGTATTGACATTGAGAAACGAGCCCGCGGGAAGGGGGTGCTCCATCAGTGCCTGCACGATGACAGGGGCGATTTTTTCGGCGGCCTCATACATCACGTCGGTGTATGAACATACCGACAGGGCGACACTGGGAACATCGTGCAAAACCGCCTCCATCGCCGCAGAGACGGTGCCCGAATACAGGACTTCTTCGCCGAGGTTCGCTCCACTGTTGATGCCTGATGCCACGAAGTCAGGTCTGCGAAGGTTTGACAGTGAGCCCAGAATCACACAGTCGGCCGGCGTGCCGTTGGACGAATACGCTTCCACAGCGCCGGGGAAATCAACTCTGTCGAGGCGCAGCGGCTTGTGAAGCGTAATACCGTGGCCCACCGCGCTTTTCTGCATTTCCGGGGCCACCACCGTAATATCTGCAATCGAACTCAGGCCCCGCACGAGGGCTTCAAGGCCCGGGGCGAGGATTCCGTCATCGTTGGTAACAAGTATTCGCATATCTCACTCCGCAGTGCTGTTTTGTGTCTCCATGTCGGCGGTTTCCACCCGAACCACGCCCGGGAGATCGCGCATCTGTTCAATCACCTCGGCCGGAATTGAGGCGGCCACCGTCGCGGCCATCAATCCCACACCGTCCACCTCGTTGGACGCCACCTGTATGCCCGTGATATTGATACCAGCCTCACCGAGGAGGGCACCGATTTGGCCCACGAAGCCCGGCGTTTTCGGATCTGCATTCCACAGCAGCAGCAGCGTCTGTCGTGGCACCAGCTCCAGCCGGTAGTCGTTGACACGCACTATGCGGCCGTGGGCGTTTTCAAACAGCGCTCCGGCAACGGAGGTGTCTGCTCGTTCACTGTGGAGGGTGACTTCCAGCCAGTGAGAATATCCGCCGGAGCTTTCGGTCCTGGCCTGTGCGACTTCGATCCCGCGCTCCCGGGCCGCGGCTGGAGCGTTGATATAGTTCAGCCCCGTGTCGGTGATGTGGCCAAGGA
>JBKHJK010000540.1:0-2887 GCA_046538215.1 Armatimonadota bacterium | reverse complement strand
GTGCCGACACCGACCAGCGGGTGTGAGAGGATGCGCCTGAGATTCTCCTCCGACATGGTCAGACCGATGGCGGAAATCTTTCCCATCTTCTCCAGGCGGATTCCGACCTCCAGCAGGTCACAATTCCACTCTTCGGCGAGCTGTGCGGCGTGTTTGCCCTCGACCTCGGGACGTGGTTCGGCCATGGAGCAAAAGAGGATGGTCTCCGGGCCCCCGCGGTCATCCCACATGCGCTGCAGATGCTCGCGGATGAGCTCCTCGACGTCGTCATCGTAGAGGTTTTCCCATTCACCGCGCTGTGCCTTAATCCGATAGGCCACCGGAGGGAGAGCATTCGTGGAGCCGCCGTGCCAGCCGATGTACGGATACCGGTCCGCCCGCACTTTCAGCCCCCGGTCGGCGGCCCTGTCAATCATGCCAAAGACGGTGTCCAGCTTGTCCCACGCCGCCCGGTTCAGTGTCTTCAGGTGCGAAATCTGCACGGCGCATCCGGCGTGATGGGCGATGTCCAGGATCTCGCCGACCGCGGCCAGAAGAAAGGTGTCTTCAGAGCGGATGTGTGAGGCATACACGCCGCCGAACTCTCCGACCGGTCGCGCGAACTCCAGCACTTCCTCAGAGCTTTCCCACGGTCTCGCGTAGCCAACGGTCACACCAAAGGCGCCTTCGTCCATGCCCCGGCGCACGGCGTCCTGCATCTGCCGCAGCTCCAGGGCGTTCAGAATCCGCTCCTGGTCGTCCTTCCCGAACAGTTCCCACCGTACGGTGTGATGGCCCACCAGTGTCGCGTAATTCTGCTTCATGCCGGCGTCATCCACGGCCCGCAGATGCTCGCCGATGGGCCAGCCCGAGCGGCCGCAATTGCCAGCCATCACCGTCGTGATACCCTGGCGCACGAGGTTGTCCTCGTGCATGATATCCTTCTCCACATCCACGTGCACGTGAGTATGGGGGTCAATAAACCCGGGACAGACCACCATTCCGGTGGCGTCTATCTCGTGCAGGCAGGTGCTGTCGGTGAGATCGCCGATAAAGTTAATCTTGCCCATCTTGATACCGACATCGGCCCGGTAGCCGTGGCGTCCCGTGCCATCTATGACTTCACCGTTTTTGATGAGAATATCGAAATCCATGGAAATCCTCCGCTCGCATTCTGAAAATATCTCGCAGTTACCGTGGTGGCTGCGACCGATGTGCTGAAGTCGTGGAGACACAACGACCACTGCAGTACTATTCCCCGGGGCCGACCGTGTTTCCTTGAAGAGCCTATTCGTCCGGTGGCGGGGTGTGGATCATGGAGGCAAACACGCCCATGAGCGTGGCGATACCCGCAGCGCCGACGAAGACCCACTCATGACCGTATCTGTCCCATATCCATCCACCCAGCGACGGTGTTGACATGCCCATGGCGTGGTCCATCGTTACGCCCATCGCCAGGCAGGCCGGAACGTGCTCATCGTCTTCGGCGATTTTCGATACGTATGTATAGCGCGCCATGCTGACTGAAAATAAAAGCTGGTCCAGAACGAAGCACACGAAGGTGATCCACAGCCCCAGGGTGCCCCAGTGGTAGGCGAAGCCATAGACAACACAGATGATGAGGATAATGAAAGAGTCGATGATGAGCACGGTGCGTTCGCCGAAATGGTCAATGGCATTGCCCACGGCCGGGATGAAGAAGAGGCTGAGGGCGGCGGTGATGGACCACAGCACGGCGAATGTTGTCGGCGCCTGCCCAAAAATTCTCACCAGCACCCATGGGGCAAAGGTCAGGAAAATCTGCTTGCGAGCGCCAAAGAGCAGTGACAGCACGTAGTACAGCCAGTAGCGGCTCCGTATGATCAGGCCCGGACGCTGACTCTGCACACCCAGATCGCGCATAAATATGAAGAGCGTTGCCGATCCCACAGCGAACAGTGCACCAAAAGCGTAGGTGAGCCAGTACGGCGGCATCTCGTATCCCGCAGTGGTCAGATATACCACGGCGGCCCCGATAATAGTGGCGAATGCAGCGACAGTGCGGACCTGTCCCAGGCGGCGGCCCCGACCCTCGCGATCCGCGAGACTCATGCTGATCGATTCGCGCACCGGCATGATCAGGTGCTGGCCGATGCTCCACAGGAACATGAACAGCACCATGATATACCACGAGTCGATACCGATGTCTATGTGGCCCGCGGCCGCCAGACCCGTAAACCCGAGTGCCGTACACCCCATGGCGACGGCTCCAACGCGAGTCTCCGGCATAAACGCAAGCGCACCGGCGGTGAGTGTCACCAGAAGTCCCGGTAGCTCCCGGGGGAACTCGAGCTGCCCGCGCGTTTCGGCGGAGATCTGATACACGTCATCCAGGTAGTTGTTGAAGGTGGTATGGAAAACTCCCCCTGCCGCACCGGTGCAGCCGATGGCAAGCAGGAAGAGGATCAGGTGAGGATGGATTGATTTCAGCCGTTTGAGAACTTTCGAGGGCCTCATGAAATCGCCGTTGCGCATTATAGTCGTGTGCTTCCCGACAGTCAAAAGAGAAATAATACAATATCCACAAGGAAGCCGAGAATTTCTATCGAAGGAGTCAAAGGTAGTTCAAATTACAGGGAGGTGTTGAGAATGGCTACGGCACGAGAGATCATGACGACGGGTGTGGTAATGATCGACGGGATTGCGACGGTTGCCGAGGCAATCGCGAAAATGAAGCAGCAGGGCGTTCGAGCGCTCATCGTTGATCGCCGGGAGGAGGACGACGCCTACGGGATCGTCACCCAGCGCGACATCTGCTACAAGGTACTCGCAGAGGGTCTCGACCCGAATGAGGTCAAGGTCCACGAAATCCACTCCAAGCCGCTGGTGGTGGTCAATCCGGACCTGGATGTGAAGTACGTCGCCCGGC
>JBKHJK010000539.1:0-2889 GCA_046538215.1 Armatimonadota bacterium | reverse complement strand
CTTCCCAGCGGCGATATTGCCGGGTACTGACACCACACCGTTTCGCCATCTCCCGGTAAAGTAGATGCAGGCGGTGTCTTTGTTCGGTCACCCAGCGTGCGAAGGATCCACCCGAGTGTTTCTTCCTCAGAGTTATCGTTCCTCAATTCTGGCATCGTCGGAGAAAACGTGTCCTTTGGGAAAATGAAGAACGCAGAAGGTGCCCTCGGGCTCTACGTCATACTCGTTTGGGAAGGCTATGTGGCTTGATGGGGCAGCTTGCGGCGTCCCTGTTGAGCGTGCGTTGCTGTACACCACGGGTGTCAACGGCAGGCGCAAGCCACGCCGGGCTACCGCGTCAGGGTCATGCCTGCCCCTTTGGCCCTGAGTGCCCTTGTGGCGCAGCAAAAGAGGAAAGTGCCGCGGAATAATAGAACTGGAGAGTTGATGGAGTCAGGCATTGTTCATCTCCACTGTCGCGCCACATTCGGTGCGTCGCCGGGGCCTGCCAGTGGCACAGACGGTTCGTTTTTCGGGACGATTCATGTCCTGCGTTCAATCCCAACATTCGAGACGGACCCTCCCGGCCTGTGCCCCATAGTGGCACCAGTCGTGATGTGACATCTGGAGCATCCTGCACGAAAGCAGCACCGGGCCGCGTGGGCCGACATGCCGTACGGGGTGAACAGATCCGTCAAATTCTCCAGCCAGGTCTGCCGTCGGTGGCAGTGGATCACACGTTTTGAGGGATCGATGCATTATGCCAGCCCGTAAACCACGCTTGATGATCATCGGCCTCGACGGGATGGACTGGGAGGTGGTCGGGCCCTTTATCGAGCAGGGCGAGCTGCCGGTGCTGCAGGGCCTCATCGATCGGGGCGTGCACTCTGTTCTCCGTTCGACCATCCCCCCGCTGACGCCGTGCGCATGGACGACGATGTACACGGGTGTCAATCCCGGAAAACACGGTGTCTACGATTTCGCAAATTTCCTGTGCGGGCAGGAACGCATTGAACTTACCAATGGTGGGAGCCGCCGCTGCAAAACGCTTATGCAGTTGTGCAGCGATGCGGGGTTGTCGGTCGGAGTCCTCAACGCACCGTGGACATATCCTCCCGATGCGCTGGACGGGTATGTGGTGGCAGGAATGGATACGCCCGAGTTCAGCCGGGATATGGCGAATCCGCCGGCGGTCTTCGACGAAATCGTCGAACTGGTCGGAGAATACAGCCTTGAGCCGGCGCGAAAGCTGTGGCTGCGCGATGAGCCGTGGGCGGAAGAAATCGACGAGGAAATTGCAAAGCTCACAGAAGTCGCGATATGGCTGATACAGAACCGGCCGACCGACCTTTTCATGATGGTGTTTCTCATCACCGACCTCGTCCAACATGGCTTCATCGGCGACCGGCGGCTCAAATCCACCAGCGGGAAGGTGTACGATGACCTCATTCTGCACACTTACCGGCTCATCGATGCGGCCATCGGTGAGATGATAGAAACGGCTGGCGACGCGCCAGTCATGCTGATGTCCGACCATGGTGCAGCGGTGTTTGAGCGGTATGTGATCTTTGATGCGCTTTTCAGACAATGCGGGTTTCTCAGGCTTCAGACAGATCGCACAACACTCATACAGCGCCTGAAGAAGAGTGCCTGGAGGCTTGGGTACAGAATCAAGGCGATGCTGCCGGACGGGTGGCTCAGACGTTTTCGCAGGAGTGGGGCACGCATCCGTGATGCGATCAAAAAGGACCTCCTGGCACCGGAGATCGATTGGTCATCTACCCTGGCCGTGCCGATGCCCTCGTTTGGGATGATCAGGATCAACTTGAAGGGACGCGACCCGGTGGGGATCGTCGAGCCGGGGGAGGAATACGAGAGGACATGTGAGCGGATCTCGCGGGCCCTGCTGGAATATGGCGACCCACTCGACGGAGCGCAGGTGTTCGGGGAGGTGCGGCGCGGGACAGATGTGTACCACGGCCCCAACATGCAGTGGGCACCCGACCTGATCGCTATGCCGACGAGTACGCGGTTCCACACATTTTCCCCGGCTGCGACCCATGAGAAGACACTCAACGCGCTTCGCCCGCCGATTGTGCCCCGTGAGCCGAATTTCAACGGTACCCACAGCTACAACGGAATCTTCCTGGCCGCCGGCGACCCCTTCGCAGACCGTGGTCGAATCAATCAGCAGCAGATGCAGGACTTCGCGCCCACCGTCCTGGCCGCCCTCGGAGTTCCAATCCCCGACTACACAGATGGCAGAATAATCCGGGAGGCCTTCACGGAGGAATTCCTCGCCGGCTACAAACCCGAATACGAAGAAACCACCGAAATCGAGCGGGAAGAGGAGCCCGGAGCCAGTCCCTACAACGCCGACGAAGCCGAGGCGATTGAAAAGCGACTTCAGGACCTCGGGTACATGTAGCGCCCCGAAGTCGGATGCATTCAGCTATCGCACCGAATCGCTGTCGGAGACGCCAGGACCTGGGACCGGTCGCTCGACAGGAAACTCTCGGCCAGCAGTGGATGGAACAACCAGAACCCCTCCTTTCAGATGCAGGGGCACCTACTTCACGCAGGATACAGATGGTACGTTATTCAAATACGGCGGCCATGATGAAGATGGGGAATACTGGGTGACATCACCCTCGACAGGACGTTATTGTAGCATTAAAAGTCCTATGAGTGTGGGCACGAGTTGGTCTGCTGACGTGACCACCAGTACCGGAAAAACGTTTAGTGAGTCTCTGGTGGTAACTACGAAAGAGACGGTTCACGTCGATCCAGGGGCTTATGAGACTTTCAAACTGAACGGCAATAAAAGGATCGGGACGCTTTGGGACACCCCGGGAAAGGACAGCATAGGACATTGATAGGTCATCAATAGGCCATTCAGGGTTATCGATC
>JBKHJK010000538.1:0-2891 GCA_046538215.1 Armatimonadota bacterium | reverse complement strand
CGGCCATCCCGTCGGCCTGCAGATCCGAGCGGACGAACGCTTCCTCCCGGACGCGCTGCTCCGATGAGGTTCCCGTTCCTTTGCCCCGGCTCGCGCCCCCTGTTCGTATGAGCTGTTCGATGAGCGAGGGGTCGCAGTTGCACCCGTACCCAAATCTCCAGCAGGTTTTGCCGGCTTTGAACGCCGGGCAGATTTCTTTGACCGCGTCATGGCAGTAGGGCATATCCCAGCACGCCTGCCACAAAAGCATGCTCCGCTGCCGCGTTCTCTTCTTTTTCTTGACCGGCTGGACCTGCTCCTCGTCGGGCGTGGTGGCACGCCTGCCCGTGCTTATGACCTGTTGAACAATCGCCCAGCCGATACGCAGGCCGACCACCAGCAGGATGGCCATCCCCGCGCTTCTGGAGCATTCGTTCAGAACCTGTGCGTGAGTCGACGAGGGGTCGGCGATGTTGGAGGCGATGAGCATCGGCATGCCGAACATGAGGCCGGCCCCGACCATCCCGGCAATGATCGCCAGGGAGACCTCTTCCAGCGTGAGAAAGACCAGCGCAATGGTACCAACAAACCCTGCGGTGGTCATGATCTGCCCCATCAGCCGCCAGTTGCGGGCGATTCTCTCGGCGGCTTCCGGGCTCGGGTTTTGTGCCGCCCCGCTGAAAATGCCGTAGAGGATGTACCCCAGCGCAATGAAAAAAACTATCGTGCAGATCTTCAAGAGCCACTGGCTCAGAGCAGCGAGAAAAGGTTCCCACTCAAATGGTTTACGGTCTGATTTTGACCCCGATTTCTTCCGTGCGCTCATCTATCATAACCGCCTGGTCCGCGTGGTCTCATTCAGCAGGCCGATTCAGGCTTCATCCCCGCCCTGCAAAAGCTGCTGGCTGACGTCATCCGGGATGGCTTCCTCATCCACAAACATCATGAAGTCGCTCTTGGCGTTTGAACGGTTGTACCCTTCCCAGAAGTCAATCTTGCCCTCATTGACAAGCCTCGCCATCGACGATTCCAGAAGCTGCATGCCAAGGTCCTTCGAGCTCTGGATTGTGGTGCGCATCTGCGACACCTTGCGTTCTCGGACGAGGTTACCGATAGCCGGAGAGCCACCGGCCTCGCCGATCATGATCTCGTGGGCCGCAATTCTTCCCCGCTTGTCAATTCGCGGAATCAGCTCCTGTGAAAATGTGGCCACCAGCGAGGTTGAAACCATCGCTCGTATCTCTTCCTGCTCGCTGGCAGGGAACGCCGTCACCAGGCGGTCAACTGTTTTTGGAGCGCTGACAGTGTGCAGCGTGGCAAAAACCAGATGGCCCGTTTCCGCCGCCTGCAGCGCCGCACGCATCGTCTCCAGGTCACGCATCTCACCGACGAGGATGATATCCGGGTCAGAGCGCATGTTCCGGATAACCGCCTCGGCGAAGCTGTCAACATCCACACCCACCTCACGCTGGTTGATCAGCGCCATTTTGCTCTCGTGGAAGAACTCAATCGGCTCCTCGATGGTCACGATGTGCACACCGCGGTTCTCATTGATCCAGTCGATCATCGAGGCGATAGTGGTGCTCTTTCCACAGCCGGTCGGTCCTGTCAGCAGGATGAGGCCACGCGGGCGGCTGAGCAGGTCCACCTGCACCTCCGGATCCAGCCCAAGCTGTTCGAAGGTGAGTGTTTCGTGAGGGATCATGCGAAGTGCCAGTGCCGGATGCTCGCGCTGCTGAAAAACACTCACACGGAAGCGGGCAATGTCACCGAGAGAATAGGCGTGATCCGCACCACCTTTTTCATGAAACCTCACCCAGTACTGGTTGTCCGGTGTATCTTCGCCCAGAAAGAAATTCGTGCCGGCTACCATGTCCTCGTGCGTCATTTCACGATACCCGACCATCTCATGCAATGTCCCATGAACGCGGTACACCGGTGCCTGGCCGACGGTCAGATGGAGGTCTGAAGCGTCAATCTTCGCACATCCCTCCAGCATGATCTCCATGATCTCGTCGTTCATCGACTCGCCAACGCGATCAACAAGCTCCTTCGGCGCCTTGACGGTTCGGCGCCACATCTTCTTTTCCTGTGCAGTTTCGGTCATCCAATCTCACCCGGCCCTTTTGCCTGAATAATCATGCAGCACTCTGAAAACCCACACTATCCGCCTTCACTGCCGCCGGACGGCTGACCTGTATTCTGGCGTCTCCGCGCCTGTGCCATTCTTTTTTGTTTCGCACGTTTCTCAGCGTCTTCTTCGGCCTTATCCTTCGCCAGCCCGTCAACCCGGCGCAGCATCTGCCGCATTTCAGTGTAGTTGCCTGCGTAAAACATGGCATCATCGGCGGTGATGATATCCTGCTGATACAGCTTCAAAAGCGACTGGTTCATGGTCTGCATGCCCCAGTGTTCGCCTTCTTGGATGGCTTCGTAGGTTTCGCCGATCTTGCCCTCCTCGATATACTTCGACACGGTGGGTGTGACAACCATGACCTCGACGGCGGCGATCCGTCCGGAGTCTTTACGAGGGATAAGTGACTGCGACAGCACCGCCTGCAGCGACTTGCTCATACGCATACAAATCTGAGGCTTGTCGTGAGGTGGAAACATATTGACGATACGTTCCATGGTTTCCGACGCGCTGGTGGTGTGGACGGTCGAGAAGACCAGGTGGCCGGTTTCCGCCGCCTGCATGGCCACTGACATCGTGGTCACGTCACGCATCTCACCAATCAGAATGACATCCGGTGACTGGCGCATCGCGTATTTCAGAGCATCCTGAAAATCGTCGGTATCAATCCCCACCGCGCGCTGCGAGACGATTGATTTCTTGTCCTTGTGGACGTATTCGATTGGATCCTCGATGGTAACGATGTGTGCCTGGCGTTCGCGGTTGATGAGGTCAAGCA
>JBKHJK010000537.1:0-2895 GCA_046538215.1 Armatimonadota bacterium | reverse complement strand
TACAAGGAGCCGGGCCAGATTCCCGGGATCCCCACCGGTCTTTCCAGGCTCGATGAGAGGACCCAGGGGCTGCGCGACAGCGAGCTGATCATCGTCGCCGGCCGCCCCTCCATGGGGAAGACATCGCTGGCCGTCAACAACTTTTGTGTCAACTGTGCTGTGCGCGAGAAACGCAGTGTCGGCATCTTCAGCCTGGAGATGTCGAAGATGCAGTTGACTGAAACGATGCTGTGCAGCCTCGCGAAGGTGAACTCCCACCGCCTCCGCCAGGGGCTGGGGAACCCCAATGACTGGCAGCGGCTGGGAAATGCACTCGGCGTTCTCCCCAATGCCCGCATCTATATTGACGATACCCCCGGGCTGCCCATCATGGAATTGCGATCCAAGGCGCGCTGGTTAAAGTCGCAGGAAGACATTGACCTGATTGTCATTGATTATCTGCAGCTCATCGGTGGCGACGGTGCCTCTTCATACGACAGCCGGCACCAGGAGATTTCGGCAATCGCACGGTCGCTGAAGGAAATGGCCCGACAGCTCAACATCCCCGTCGTCGCCCTGTCACAGCTCAGCCGCCAGGTGGAGCGCCGTGTGCAGAAGCGTCCGATCCTGTCCGATCTGGCTGAAAGCGGATCTCTGGAGGCAGAAGCCGACCTGGTCATGCTCCTGTATCGGCCCAGCTATTATCGCCAGAAGGAGGCCGAAAAGGCGGCGGCCGAAGCCGGGGAAACGACGCCGGAAGAGATCGCCAAGATGAAGGAAGCGCCCGATGATGCCGAAATCATTGTCGCCAAACACCGGACCGGTCCGACAGGGACGGTTGAGGTGAAGTTTGACCAGAAATACCGCATATTTGCAGACATTGACACATTCCGGGAGTGACCGGACGATGAAAGTTCTTGTAGTCGGTGGTGGCGGCCGCGAACACACCCTCTGTCTGGCCATCAGTCAAAGCGAACACCTGACCAGTCTGTACTGTGCACCGGGCAACGGAGGCATCCAGCAGGTCGCAGAGTGTGTGCCCATAGATGCCGAAGACCTCGACGGCATCATGAATTTCGCCGCACAGGCGGATATTGACCTTGTGGTCGTCGGGCCTGAGCGTCCGCTGATCATGGGCCTGGCCGACCGTCTGCGTGATGAGGGTATCCTGGTGTATGGCCCCAGCAAGCGGGCCGCTCAGCTCGAAGGCTCAAAGGCGTTTACGGATGAGCTGCTGGCCAAATACGGCCTCAGCTCC
Source organism: Armatimonadota bacterium (assembly GCA_046538215.1). Taxonomy (GTDB): domain Bacteria; phylum Armatimonadota; class Zipacnadia; order Zipacnadales; family UBA11051; genus JBKHJK01. The sequence continues at coordinate 1,658 of JBKHJK010000537.1, read as the reverse complement.
AAGCGCTTCCGGGTTTTCGACACCCCGGAGGCCGCCAGAGAGTATATTGACGGCCAGGACGTTCCCATCGTTGTCAAGGCCGACGGTGACGCGTTCGGCAAGGGTGTCATGGTCTGCGAGGATAGAGAGCAGGCGAAAGATTTTGTTGACACGATCATGATCGAGCGTGCCTTCGGCGACGCCGGCGACCGCGTGGTGATCGAAGAATGTCTGGTTGGTGAAGAAGCGACCATACAGGTCTTCACCGACGGCGAGACTATCAGGCCGATGGTGCCCTCGCAGGATCACAAGCGAATCGGCGAGGGCGACAAAGGTCTCAATACCGGCGGCATGGGCTGCTACTCGCCTGTTCCCTCGGTCACCGACCGGATCATGCAGACAGTGGTGGACCGGATCATCCAGCCCACGGTTGACGCGATGGCCAGTGAGGGCAATCCCTACAACGGCACGCTGTATGGCGGCTGTATGCTGACGCAAAATGGCCCTGAGGTCCTGGAGTACAACTGCCGGTTCGGCGATCCCGAGGCTCAGGTGGTCATCCCCAGACTGCAAAGCGATCTACTCGAAATCCTGACCGCCACCGCAGAGGGCGACCTCAAGAGCGTGCGGCCGGAATGGTCAGAGCAGGCTGCAGCCTGTGTCGTCATCGCCTCCGGCGGATATCCCGTTGAATACGAAAAGGGGAAGAAGATCACGGGTATCGAAGACGCGGAGGCCGATGAACTGGTGCGAGTGTACCACGCGGGCACCAGGCTCGAAGACGGCGTGTATTACACCGACGGGGGGCGGGTGCTGGGTGTGACCGCCCTCGGTGACGACTACGATGACGCATTTGACCGCGCGTATGCGGCGGTTGAGAAGATTCATTTTGAGGATATGTATTTCCGCAGCGATATTGGCTGGCGGGCCCGATCTGATAAGCGCTAGCGGCAGGGGGTATTTGTGTGGCGCGTGTGGAAATTGTTATGGGTAGTGACTCCGACTTCCCGGTGATGCGTAAGGCCATCGAAGAGCTCGAAGACTTTGGGGTCGAATACGAGGTCTCGGTGGCATCGGCCCATCGCACACCGGAGCGGGTGGCGGATATGGCATCCTCCGCGGCCGGCAGGGGCGTCGAGGTTATCATCGCCGGAGCCGGGATGGCCGCTGCTCTCCCCGGAGTTATCGCCGCACATACGACGGTTCCGGTTATAGGTGTTCCGCTTTCAGGCTCAGCGCTGGACGGGGTGGATGCGCTGTATTCGATTGTTCAAATGCCGCCGGGCATTCCCGTCGCAACGGTTGGTATTGACGGCGCCCGCAATGCGGCCGTTCTGGCCGTACAGCTTCTGGCGATGCATGATGCAGAGCTGGCCGAAAAGCTCGCCACCTATCGTACACAGATGGCTGATGGGGTTGCAGAGAAAAACGACAGCATTCAACAGATGCTCGATTAATATCTACTGACATTTGTACCCGACCCATAATGGGGGAAGCTTCAGTGGATCCGGACTGCGTCCAGCACGAATTTGCCAACCGCGACGTGCCGTGCACCAATTGTCCCCACACACAGCGACACTGGGGCGACGCCTGTGGGGTTTTTGCCATCTACGCTCCAGATCTCGACGTTGCACGCCTTACGTATTTCGGCCTGTACGCTCTGCAGCACCGCGGGCAGG
>JBKHJK010000536.1:0-2896 GCA_046538215.1 Armatimonadota bacterium | reverse complement strand
GTGGAGTAATGATGCAGCTGGGGGCCTCCAGCAGCGGCTCGTCGTCCGGTGGCGGCTCCTCGGGCAGCACATCCAGCGCAGCCCCGGCGATGGTTCCCTGCTGCAGCGCCGCCAGCAGCGCCTCGCTGTCAATCAACCCGCCCCGGGCGGTGTTAATCAGATACGCTGAAGCCTTCATCAGCTCCAGCTCGCGAGCCGAAATCATGTGCTCATTTTCGTCGGTGAGGGCGCAGTGCAGGCTGACGTAATCGGATTCGGCCAGAAGCTCCTCCAGCTCTGCCCACTCCACTCCGAGAGCCTTTGCACTCACCTCATCCGGGAAGGGGTCGTACGCCAGCACCCGCATGTCGAAGCCCCTCGCGCGGTATGCCACGGCCTGGCCGATGCTGCCGAAGCCGATGACGCCGAGGGTGGTGCCGAAGATATCGGCGGCCTGCTTTTGGACCCATTCGCCCCGGCCGCCCCGCTTGGCGGCATTGATGAGATCGCGCCCCAGCGCCAGTATCAGAGCAAAGGTCATATCCGCCACCGAGCTGCTGACCATGCCGGGAGTGTAGGTGACGATGATGCCATTTTCGGTCGCAGCCTCCACATCTACGCTGTCGAGGCCCACGCCCCACCGCGAGATCACCCGCAGGTCATCGGCGGCGCTTAAGACCTCCGCATTGTAGTCATCAACCGCCGCGATCGTCGCGACATGGCCCGGCAGGACCTCCAGCAGCCGTTCGGGCGAAAGCGGCCCCTTTTCGGTGTGGCCGATTTCAAAGCCGGCCTCCGCCAGCGGCTCGAAATACTCCGTGTGCTCGATAAATGCGTTTGAGGTGATCAAAACTCGCTTCTGTTCCTGCGCCGTCATGCCTGTTCCCCTTTACATCCTGTCGCGAATTTCCTGCAGACCGCCGGTCGCGGCATCGCGCAAAAGACCGATGTCTGATGAATACGCCATGAACAGCGCGCCCCGGGACAGCCACTGCAGCGTACTTTCGACATCAAAGCAGTGCATCCCCGGGGCGACTCCGTGAGCGGCGGCGCTTTGGAAGATATCGTCCATCGCCCCGGTGACCTCCGGGTGCTCGAAGTCCCGCGGGTGGCCCAGTGACAGCGACAGGTCGTTGGGGCCGATGAAGGTGGCGTCAATTCCGGGGACGCTGAAGATCTCGTCACGCGCCTCCCATCCCCGCTGTGTCTCGATCTGGCAGATGACGATATTCGCCTCATTGGCCTGCTGCGGATACTCCGGTGAAACCTGCTCACCATAGTCGTCATGCGGGCCGCCGGTCCCCCAGCCGCGTGCACCGTCCGGTGGATATTTCACCATGCGTATGAGGTCCTCGGCCTCCTCGGGCGTTTCCACCCTCGGGAAAAGGTTGCCCGACGCCCCGAGGTCCAGATACCGCGTCGGCCACTGTCCCTCAAAGCCGGGGTCGCGGACGATGGCGGTGTAGTCAATATCGCGGGCGGTCTGGAAGATCCACGACAGCGTCTCCACGCCGGGCCGGGAGTGTTCGGTGTCGAAGATGAGAAAATCGAATCCACACTGCTGTGCCACCCTGCAGGCCGCTGGTGAATGCAGGTGCGTAAACATCGTCCCGATGACCGGTTTACCGTGGCGTAGCCTCTCTTTTATCTGCAAACTGTTCATGATATCGTCCCTGACGTGCAGGATCGTACCGACGCTTATTATAGGTGTTCACCCGCCCGCCTGTGAAGACCTCCGGGGATCAACGGCGCCTCCCACTGAAGTTGGGCACACGACCGCCAAACGTCCGCGTGAAAGTCGTCCCTGTAGGGCGCAGGCCTGTGGAGTTTTCGTCGTTTGAAACTCCTACCGAAGGCGTACCGCGCCGGTCGTGAAGCTTTATGTCACAGGGATTATTCGCCTGAAGAGACTCGCGGCGGGGCACAGGTCCCCGCCCTTCAGTAACGGCCCGCAAGACGTAGCCCCAGAATCAGCCACGCTTCCAGCCCGAGTCTGAGACCGCCTGATATTGGTAAACTGCTCGTCTCATGCGCGGGAGGATTCGCTGTGCGCGCCGAGAACTATTCTGCGATACCCCAACCCTTCAGCGAGTCCAGCGGAGGCCGCAGATGATCCTCATTGTCTCAATGGCGAAGCCGGATGATTATGACGAAAAGGCCGCACATACCGACATCAAGCGGAAGTTCGAAAAGCTCACCGACACCCCTGCGCTGGTGCAGCACTATTCGGAGATCACCCCTCAGCGTGTCGCTGACCTGCCGGTAGGGGCCATCTTCATCTCCGGGTCGGGCTGCCCGTGGCCGGATGTGGAGCCCCGCAAGCTCGACGGGCTGTATGAGTTGGTGATGAACACCGATATCCCCATCCACGGCGCATGTGCGGGCCACCAGCTTCTCGGCTTCTTCTTCAACCTCGACTTCCCCGAAGTGGATTCGCTGGAAGACGAGTTTGTGCGAAAACTCGGGCCGGGCGAGCCAGTGAGCGTATCGGACAGATATCCGGGATACTTCAAAGAGGACGGCATGTACGAAATAGAAATCCTGCACGATGACCCTATCTTCGACGGGTTTGATGATAGCCTGGTGGTCAAAGAATCGCATTTTTGTGAGGTCAAGACCCTCCCGGACGGCTTCATACACCTCGCCCACAGCGAAAATACCGAAATCCAGGCGATGCGGCACACAGACCGCGTCATCTACGGCACGCAGTTTCACCCCGAGGCGTGGAGCGAAGAGTTTGATGACGGTAAACGCTTCATGCAAAACTTCTTCCGCATCGCCGCTATCATTGACTGAAATACGCACGGAGGACGGCAATGGCCTTTCCCGATGACGACGATTGACGACCTGAAAATATCCCGCCTGCTGTGTGGCACCAACAGCTTCTTCGGCCATTCCCACATCTCCGAGGCCCGCA
>JBKHJK010000535.1:0-2905 GCA_046538215.1 Armatimonadota bacterium | reverse complement strand
GGACGCGCATCGCCCGAAGGATACGGCACCGGAGACGGCAATGAAGACGCCACCCAGGGCAACGAGTTCCTGGCCCTGCTGTTTGACTGGCTCTACAACGACATGACCGCCGACCAGCGGGCGGTGATGATCAATTCCCTGGAATGGCGCACCGACCACATTATGAACACCTTCTCATTCCGCACAGGCCGCAGCTCCGGGGCCATGATCCGCCTCACCTTCCGCTCCGACAATCAGCCGCAGACCATAGAGGCGGAAGATTTTGACCTGAGTGGTTCGGCGGAGATCATCGAGCACGAGAAGGCGTCGGGGAAGAAGCTGGTGGAGCTGGCCGGTGAAGACGCCCGGCTGGAAACGACGGTCGAACTTGAGCCCGCCGAATATATCCTCGAAGTCGCCGGATACGGCCCTTCGGGCGCACAGGATGCCTTTTATGTATCCATCAACGACGGGCCGCCAGAGCGGATGTATATCAACGACTGGGGCAAGAAGATTACCCGGTTCAAGGTCGAACAGGCGGGGACGCACACGGTGGCCATTACCGCCGATCCCAACGAAATCGGTATGACCATTGACCGGGTGACGGTGCGAGTGCACGAGGACCACCGGCTGAAGCTTCCGCAAACAGAGGAATGGTCGGAGATAGACTGGGATGTGCCGGTTCCGTCCGGCGCAACGAATGCGGTGCTGGAGTTTTTCAACTACTACGCCGGCGGCAACGTCTGGTGGAGCCAGCCCGCCGCGATGTCCGATGGCGAGAACCTGCTGACGAACACCGCCCTGGAGCCCGCGGATGATGACACTCCCGCAGACTGGCGCTTTCACCCCTATAGCACCGAAAGCACGAGCGAATATGACGCCGACGGCGGGCCGGATGATGCCGCGAGTGTCGGTATCATCTGCCCCGACAGCACCGACCGCGGTTCATGGGGACAGACAATCGCCATCGGGGACCAGAAGACCATCAACGTGAGCGGCTGGTATCGCACCGGCGGCCTTATGCTCTCGGCGCCACTCAAGGCTGGTGGTATGGCCGGAATGATCTCCAGCCATCCGTACGAATCCGGCATGGATACGGCGGTGTGTGGCCTCGCACTTGCAGGCCACAGCGATCTGGGGGACGAGTGGTTCGAAGTGTGTCTCAACTATCTCATCGGCATCAACTGTGGTCACGGCTTTGACCAGGCCTGGAATGAGGGCGCGGGATACGGAACCTCCAAGTGCAAGTGGCTGGCCAATGCGACCATGTATTATGATACTGCGCTTCCGGAGGCCAATCTCGGCCTTAACCCCTTCTACGACAACATCACCGACTGGTTCAGCCGTGTGATACCGGTGGGAATGGATCACCACTGCTGGGGCAACCAGCGGAATGCATCCCGGGGTAATCACCTCGCACATTTCCGCAAGTTCGCCTACCTGACCGGCGACGGCACCGACCTGCTGAACTGGCAGGAATACGGCGGTGAACTCTTCCGCAATTTCCGCCCCTGGATCGAATACGTCCTCCCCGGCTACTACGAGGAGCCCGTTCCCGAACCCGAGGAGACATATTCGCGGGCCTTCGATATTGACGGCTGGGCCATGGCCGCCAGCGGGCCACCGAGTCTGGGAAGCACCTACGAGGAGGGCACCGGCGTTATCTTCCAGTGTCGCCCCCGTGGTGGATACGGCCATTCGTTCAATTCTGACGGCTCTGTGCAGCTTCACGCGTATGGCCAAATGCTCAATCACGGCGGCGGCAGCTCGGCCAACAAAGACGCCTTCGCCTACCATACCATGAGCCACAACACCATCCTGGTGGACGGCCTCGGACAGGCGCAACCAGGCGGCGGTATGCTGCATCCCACCTACGGGCATATCTGCGGGTATGAGGTGGGCGACAATTACGTCTATTTCTCCGGGGATGTCACCAGATGCTACCCCGAAGAGCCCGGCAGGTACTCCCGCTGGGGTCTGCCCATGGACAGCGTGTATGAACGCCGGGCGCTGCCATACCTGGAGAGCTACATCCGACATGTCCTTTACGTAAACGAGGAGTATTTCATCCTCTACGACGACCTGCAGTCCTCGCAGCCCGCGACATACACGTGGCTGTATCACATCATGCCCGAGGAGCCGTTTGAATTCGACCCGGACACCTTCACCTGCCGCTACACCGTTGGCGACGTCCCGGTGCTGCTGAAGCATATCTACAGAGCGGATGAGTTACGTATGGACGACCGCCGCGGCGAAGACGGCCTGGTGAACCCGGTCACCGGGGAGGATTACCGCGAATTCCGCATTGGTGACATCCTGTCGGCTCATCATTTGTGGGTCTCCAACGAGGAGCCTGCCGAACAGTGGCGCTTCCTCAGCGTCGTCTATCCGCAGCCACCCGGTGGACAGATGCCAGCCATCGAGGCGCTGGACGATAACACGGTTCGTGTCGGCGATGATGTTATCTGCTTTGATCCATCCAGCGATCACGCGGCCGATGCCGACATCGTGGTGGAGGTTGCGGCCTTCCGTGCAGAGAGCGAATAGAATGAAAGGGGCGCGGCAGAGATACGCGTCCCCAAATAGACCGCTCCAGGGTGTCGTTAGGATCGTGTTGAGCAGTCTCAGTCCCGCAGGCGCTCCCTGAGTTCCGTCCAGTGCTCGTCGGTGAAGGTGTGGGGGAAGTCAACAGGTCGTCCCTCGTAGATTGACCGCTGGGCGCCGATCCGTCGAAGCCGCGCATTCTCAGCTTCCAACTCTTTGAGCCGTCGGACCTCCGACAGATCCATCCCACCAAACTTCTTGCGCCATCGGTAGATGGTGCCTTCAGTGACACCGCATTCCGGCCCTATCGCCGCGACCCTACGGCCCCCTTCGATCTCCCCCAGGATCCGCACGATCTGCTCTTCGCTGTAGCGCTTGCCAC
>JBKHJK010000534.1:0-2906 GCA_046538215.1 Armatimonadota bacterium | reverse complement strand
TATCAAGAAGGGCCAGTTCATGGCTCCCGATGATATGGAACATGCCGCAAAGAAAGTCACCGCCACCGGCAATCAGCAGGTCAGCATCACCGAGCGCGGCGCCACCTTTGGCTATCACAATCTTGTTGTTGATATGCGCGGATTGGCTATCATGAGGCAGTTCGGCTTTCCGGTGATTTTTGATGCCACTCACAGCGTGCAGCTTCCGGGAGGCGCCGGAGGTGCTTCCGGTGGGCAGAGAGAGCTGGCACCGGTCCTCGCCCGGGCGGCGGTGGCGGCAGGGGTTGACGGGGTTTTCATGGAGGTCCACCCGGAACCCGATACCGCTCCCTGTGACGGCCCGAATATGTTGCCGTTTGATAGTGTGCCCGAAGTGTTGAAGCAGCTTTTGTCGATTCGAAATGCTCTGTCAGATTCACAGGAGATAGATTGAGAGATGAGTGACAAAGATATATTGCAGCAGGCGGCCGAAACACTGGATATTGAGGGCTGTGCGCTGGAGGCGGCGAAGCACCGTCTCGGGGCGGATTTCGTCGCCGCCTGCCGGATGCTTCTGGATATGACTGGCCGCGCAGTCGTCTCGGGCATAGGAAAATCCGGTTCTGTGGGGCGCAAGCTGGTCGGAACCCTCGCATCAACCGGCACGCCCGCGCTCTTTCTGCACCCTGCAGAGGCGATCCACGGCGACCTCGGCATGGTCTGTGACGATGATGTTGTCATCATGCTGTCCAACAGCGGCGAAAGTGACGAGCTGGCCCGGATCCTGCCGTATATCCGGCGCCGTGGAGTGCCCATCATCGCCATCTGCGGCAACGAAGATTCCACACTGGCCGCCGAAGCGGATGTCATTATCAACTCCGCGGTGGAGCGGGAGGCCTGTCCGCTGGGACTGGCACCGACGGCCTCAACCACCACGATGATGGCGCTGGGCGATTCGCTGGCCATGGCGGTGATGCAGGCGCGGGGCTTCACCACCGACGAGTTCGCCCGCTCACATCCCGGCGGCTCGCTCGGGCGGCGGCTTTTGACCCGCGTGGCGGATGTCATGAATTCCGGTGATGATAATCCCACCGTCGGGCCGGACACCACCGTGCTCGAAACGCTGCTGAAGATGACGCAGGCCTCGGTGCGGGGTGTTGTGAGTATCGTGGATGAAAACGATAAGCTGCTGGGGATGTTCACTGACGGCGACCTGCGGCGCCTCATGCAGACCCGCGACAATCGCGACGCCCTGATGGAGGCGCCGGTCTCGGAGGTCATGACCGAGGATCCCACCACCATCGGTCCCAATGAGCTGGCAACCGAAGCTCTCCACGTGATGGAGGTCAAAGAGTTCGACAACCTGCCTGTCGTGGACGAGGACGGCACCGCAGTCGGCATCGTGGATATCCAGGATCTGATGAAGTTCCGCATCCTGTGATCTGCGTTTCCTGCAATCACACGCGTCGGGGTGGCTGGCGATGGATGATCTCACCATCATTCAGACAACCGATCTGCACGGGCGGCTGACGATGCCGATTGCCTCCCGGCTCGCCGCCATCAAGCGCAGGCATGATGCGCTGTTGTGTGACTGCGGTGACGCCCTGGGGACTCCGAATTACGCCCCGGCCATCGGCGTGGAGAAGGTCGCGAGCGTCATGCACCGTGCGCACTATGACGTGATGTGCATGGGTAACCGCGAATATGGGCTTTTCCGGCAGATGACCGAAAGCAAGCTCAAGCCCTTCAACTTTCCGGTCATCTCCTCAAACCTCGCTACAGGCACGCCGGGCATCGAATGCGTCCAGCCGACTGCCGTTTTCGTACACAGCGGCCACACCATTGGTGTATGGGGGCTCAGTCCCGATATGACACCGTCGGGAAGCCTCGCGCACCGGGTGTCGCGCGTGCAGTTTTCCAATCCTGCAGAAACTGCGCGCAAAATCGTAAAAAACCTGCGCCAGACCTGTGATATCGTGGTCCTGCTTTTGCACTGGGGACACAGCGTGGACGAGCAGACGGAGTTCGTTGAAAACCTCGAAGACGTTGACCTGGTGCTGTGTGGTCACATGCACGTGGATGCAGGGTCATTCGAATACATCAACACCACGCCATTGAGCCGTTGTGGCAGCCACGCACGGCAGGCCGCTGTGCTGACCCGGAGCGATGGCGGACAATGGAGCCAGACGCTGGTGGAGCTCTCATGAACTGGTATCTCTACGCAGACATCGGCAACTCCTCGCTTCACTGGGGGATTTTCGCCGCTGGGCAGTGGGCGGCGACCTCCCGGGTATCCAGTGGGGACACCCTGGCGTCGGAATGCGTCGAGTCATTGAGCGTAATGATGAAGCAGGCGGGCGTGACACAGGTGGACTGCGCGGGCGGGCTGATGTGCAGTTCGGCACCGGCAGTCAGTGAAACCGTCCGCGAGGCCCTGAAAGCGCATCACGATATTGCTCTGCCCGAAATGGATGACACCCATCGGGTGCTCGTCCCCACACACTATTACGATCCTGCGCAGGTTGGAGCCGACCGCATCGCCAATGCTGCTGCCGCCGCGAAGCTGTTTAATGGCCCCGTGGTCGTTATTGACGTGGGAAGCTGCCTCACCGCCGAAATTATCAGCGACGGTGGCGAGCTTCTGGGCGGCGCCATCGCTCCGGGACTGCCCATTATGCGGGAGGGCATCACCTCCCGAACTCCACACCTGGCCGAGTTCCTCGAAGATCTTCCGGACGGCTTCGACCTCACCGAACCGGGGCGCTCGACGGCTGCGAACCTTCAGATCGGGCTGCTTGCGGCGCTCGTGGGCACGGCCGAAATCCTCGCCCGCGAGTTGACCGCGTCGCTGGACGATCCCGTGGTGGTCCTGGCAGGCGGGGATGCACCGCTGGTGACAAAACACAGTGATGTGGCCGATGAGGCTG
>JBKHJK010000533.1:0-2909 GCA_046538215.1 Armatimonadota bacterium | reverse complement strand
TTATCACAGGCGTCCCTGAGGCCATAGCCTCCAACACCGGCAGACCGAAGCCCTCATGGAGCGTGGGAAAGACGAAGGCCACCGCCTCGGAGTACAGGACGGGGAGGTCGTCGTCACTGACATAGCCCAGGTGCCGCACGTATCCCATTTGCTCCGCGCGCTGCAGCTCCCGTCGAGCATCATCACATTTCCACCCGAACTGTCCTGCTATCAGAAGCTGGTCGGAGATATTGCGCTCCTGCCGGGCGGCGACGAAGGCCCTGATGAGCCGTGCCACGTTCTTTCGCGGCTGGATGTTGCCCACGTACAGCATGTATCTGCCTTCGATGTCAAACTTGACCCGACAACGGCGTGCCTCGATAGCCCCGATGCTTTCAAAGAATCGCTCGTCGGCGGCTTCGGGCGTCACAAAAATGCGATCACGGGGATATTCATACTCCCGGGCGATGTTGTCGGCGGCGGATTTCGAGGGCGTAATGAGCGCACTGGTCCGAGCAATCGAACCCGGGACGAACGTATTCATCACCAGCCGGTCCCTGAGGCGAAACCACTCAGGATGCAGGCGGAAGCTGATATCGTGGATGGTACTGACTACGGGACACGGGCAACGCAGGGGTGTCATGTATTGCACATGCAGCACGTCGAGGGCATCTTCACTGGCAAGGTGGGGGAGGCGAAAGAGTGTCCACAGATAGGGGAGGTTCGGCGGGGACACACGAATATTGCAACCCTGCAGCTCGTGGTACAGAAGCGTGTCTGGCTCCCGGGTGAGGTAGAGGACACATTCATGGGGCGTATCAATGTTTTGAAGAGCCCTGAGAAGATTCAGAGTGTAGGTGCGATCCCCGGTTTTGCGGCCGAGCAGGACTCGCCCGTCAATCCCGATTCTCATCGTTTTGTGGGATCACACCAGTTTGCTCGCACCCTGGCACAACTCATAACGCAACTTCCCGCCTGGCATGAAGCTGTTCTGTATGGTAGCGGGCGGAATCGCGACACGACAACGACTGGAAACGTATTATACACTGAATTGGACTCGCCGAGAACGTCAATTGTCCGCTCGCAGCGGAAATTTCGCGGCCTCTTTGAGCCATGGAGCAAGCCGTGTTCTGTAGGTGTCAACAAATTTCTCCAGCGCCCGTTCTCTGCCACGCCCCGCAACTTCTTCTCGATATGCGCTATCTTCGCCCAGGCGCTTGATAGACTCTGCCAGACGCTCAGGATCACCCTCAGGAAAAACCAGGCCGGCGGCACCAATCACCTCCGGAATCGCCCCCGAATCCGATCCTATCACCGCCGTTTCACACAGCATCGCCTGCGGGAGAACGCGCCCGAATTGCTCCTGCCACACGGCGATAGTGCGGGAGGGCAGGACAAAGATGTCCATGCTGTTGAGGTAATCGGCAACCTCGGGCTGTGGCACACGGGGGACGTGCACCACGCGGCAGGCCAGATCAAGCTCCTCTATCTGTTGCTTGAGCTCATCCAGGTATCGGCCGCTGCCGACCATCAGCAGGCGATAGCTGTTGGGGAGGTGTGAGAGGGCCTCTACGAGGATGTCGAGGCCCTTTTCGTACACGATGCGCCCCACATACCCTACGACAGTGCAACCCTGAAGCCCCAATTCGTCCCGTAGGGGACCCGTGTTTCGGGGTGAGAAGATGTCGGGTTCGGTTTCCGGATAAACCACCTCCAGGCGGTCGCGCGGGACGCCACAGGAAGCGAGTATTTCCGCAGCTCCGGACGAAGCGCAGACGGCGAAGTCGAGTGTGGATGTCACGGTGTTTTGAGCGATACCACGGAGCCATTTGAGCTTTCCGCGCCAGGTGCGCTGGATATTTTCGAACACGTATGCCCCCAGCCGGGCGCCGGGGCACACGCGCCGTGTTTGTGTGGCGACCTGCGCCGCGGCCAGCTCTGAAGGCTCACCGACGTACAGGACCACATTGGGTTGCACAGCCTGTAACGTCTGCGTCAATCCCCGCACCCAGCGGCTGTACACGTACGGACGGCGTGGTAAAACGGGGGCGGTGTGAAGTTCGTACGGTGTGGCAGAAGGCGGACGCCGGACACCGCCAAAATCCTCCAGATCAATCGTCCGGGGAAAAAGCGCCGACAGCTCCAGGCCCGCCGAAGCGAGCCTGCGACACATACGATCGGGGCTTGAAAGACTGACGACCAGGACTTTCACCTGACTTTCCCTGCCTCCGCAATAGCCGGGGTTTTGAAGTGACAGATGCGTCATTCTCGCTGGTATCCCGGCGGCGCGTGTAAATGCATACAACAGGCTGTAGCTGCATCGCCCGGTGCTTCCAGCGCTGTGTGCAATGATCGCAGGCAGCGGGAGTGTTGTCAAACCCGTGGTGTGACATTCCTGCCGGAGTGTACACCAGATACGTTTGTGTGCTATGCTAATGTTCTGGTGGTGAGGACACGACTGACTGGACGGATGCGGGATGGCGACCTCACTCACCTGAATAAAACTGGAGATCGTCGCGCACCGGGACGATATGTTTTTTTAAAGACGCTTCAGGAACTCATGCCTGACCTATGCGGGATTCGGGAGGAACATTTTACGATGTTGGATATCAAAGAAATACAAAAGATCCTGCCCCACCGCTACCCGTTTTTGCTCATTGACCGGGTGCTTGAGTTAGAACCCGGCGAGCGGGCAGTGGCCATCAAAAACATCACCGCCAACGAGCCGCAGTTCACCGGTCACTGGCCGGGCGATCCGGTCATGCCGGGGGTGTTGATGCTGGAGGCCATGGCACAGACGGGCGGTGTGATGCTGCTTACGAGCGGGTCGTTCAGTGACAAGCTGGCGGTTTTCGGAGGCATGGATAAGGTCCGCTTTCGCCGCCAGGTGGTCCCGGGCGACCAGATGCGCATCGAGGCGACACTTATAC
>JBKHJK010000532.1:0-2917 GCA_046538215.1 Armatimonadota bacterium | reverse complement strand
CAGCCCGCCGGCGTTGATGATCTCCTCGCGATAATAATCCCATTCCTTCTGCAGGGCCGCCTCATCTATCGTCTCGAGGTTGCGGATATGGATGTCCATGAGCATCGGTAGCGTCAGGGTGTCACCGGGTGTCAGTTGTGTCTCAAAGGCTGCCACCGCAGCGCGGACGCCCTCGATGTCACTGCCGCCGAGCATGATGGCATTGGTTCCGGTTCCCCACGGATCGCAGGCGGTGCGAACGACGTATCCGTCGGGGCCGGGATAATCAAGATCGCAGGCCACATACCGGCGCCAGTACAGCCACTGTGCGGCCGCGTTGGTGTCCATGTTGCCGATGATGATGAGATGCTGCGAGGGATTCTGCATGTCAACGCTGTCATCGGTGGCGACAGGCAACCCGGCACCGGTGGCGTCTTTCACGGCCGTCTGCACCTGTGTCGCGAGCTCGCGGTATTCGTCGCTGTCAGGGACCACAATGACGGCATTCGCCTCACCGTCGGCGACGATGGTGGTGTCCCGGTGAAGCGGCTTGAGTTCAGTGATAAGCTGCTCGGGTCGGTTTTCACCCTGGGCAAAAGAGGTTCCGGCGAAGATGAGAATAAGCAGGACAACTGACATGCGATAGATCATCTGCATCACCCCTGTGACGGCCTGTGGTACGGGTAACTTTCTGATTGTATCCTTCTGTCGCCGGGGGGCAATACCTGCCGCCCGAAGAGAAGGGATTATCATTTGGTGCGCCGAAGTCTGCACTGAAATCAGAACCGAAACCGCGGAGCGATGCGGGCGAGTGTGACGACGATGCAGCCGGGTCACGAAAAGCTGATTGTGTGCTTTGTGAATATCAGGAACTGGCGCCGGGGCGTGCGGAAGCGCTCCGATGATTCCGCATTCGAGCTTTTGACCGACCTGTATGAAAAGGTTCTCCCAATCGCCGAGGAACACGAGGGTCGGATTGTGAAGGTGATGGGCGACGGCGCCCTGATTATCTGGAAGCCGGAGCATGCCACGGAGGCCGTCTCAGCGGTGACGATGATGCGTTCGCGGTTTGATGAGCTGCAAAAGGCCTTCCAGCCTGACAGGCCCATGTCAATGGCGGCGGCGCTGACACTGGGTCCCGCCATCGCCCGGGAAATGGGACCGCCTTCCATCAGGCGCTGGGACGTCATCGGCGAGCCCGTCAACCGCGCGGTGCTTCTGAACAGAGAGCACGATTTCGTCATCACTCAGTCTGTGGCAGATGCCGCGGAGATGGATCTGTCGGAGATTGAAGTCGTCGAAGATTAAGCACAGGGAGGCACGATGATGGCGCTTCGAATGATACAGGTGGGAACGGGCGGGCACGGCAACGCGTGGTGCAGGACGTACCTGCCGGCAAATGTGGATGACGGCACCGTGGAGGTCGTCGCCGCCGTGGACATCAATCCCGACGCGCTCGTCAACGCCCGGGAAGGTCTGGGCCTGCCCGAGGATCGCTGCTACACCGATGTCAATGAGGCCATGGATGCCCATGAAGCGGACTTCTGCTCCATCGTGGTTCCACCGGCCCATCATGAACAGATCGTGGATGCGGCGCTGGCGCATGACCTGCACATCCTGTCCGAAAAGCCGATCGCCGACACGCTGGAAGCCTCCGTGCGCATTGCCGAGAAGGTGAAGCGGGCGGGCCGGAAGATGGGGGTGACGATGAGCCACCGTTTCGACCAGGATAAGACGACCCTGCGCCGCCAGATCCGCTCCGGCGAGTGGGGAGAGCTGGATTATCTGGTCTGCCGGTTCACCTGCAACCGTCGCAACTACGGTGATTGGGGTGCCTTCAGGCACGACATTGAAAATACACTGATGATCGAGGGCGCCGTGCATCACCTCGACCTGCTTATGGACATGACCGGCGAGCCGTGTGAGATGCTGTTCGCGCAGACGTGGAACCCCGAGTGGGGGGAGTTCGCCGGGGCTTCGCAGGGCATGGTGATGATGCAGGGCGCCGATAAGCGGGTGATTTACGAGGGCGCCAAGACCAACGCCCACAGTCTCAACTGCTGGGGCAATGAATATATCCGGGCGGAATGTGAGGGCGGCACGCTGATCCTCGACAGCCGCGAGCTGTCTGTCTATCCCTACGCCGCGAAAGCCGAGGAGGCAGACGTCGAAGCGCAGCCGATCCCGCTTGATGAGCAGCCGAAGTGGGCCAATACCTGGCTCATCGAGCAGTTTGCCGACTGGCTCAACGGCGGAGAAGCGATGGCGACGAACGTGGAGGCAAATTTGCAGTCGGTGGCCCTGATATTCTCGGCGATTGAAAGCTCCCGGACTGGCCGGTCAGTACAGGTGCAGGATTACCTCGGCGGCATCCGCGAGCGTGTTCTGGCGGAAGACTTCTGACCGACGGCTCCCTGTGCTCCGCAGGAGATGGGAGCCGAAGACTCGGGCTGGAAGCTGGCGACAGACAACGTTGCCACCTGCGATTTGCGGCACCAAAACGACGCAAATCGCAGGCCGAGCCACGGGGAGTTTTGTTTCATTGTTGTTTCACCAAACTCCAGAAGCGTTCGTGGCCACGAGGATATTTGGCGATCGTGTAATTGTTTAGCGTCCTGTGGATTTGTCAGATATTAGGCAGGAGCTTTTCGTCTGAAGAGGGCAGCAACGGCTGCCTCACCCCCTGGCCCCTCTCCATTGCTGGAAGAGGGGGTAAACAGCCAGAGCGCTCCGATGAGGCTAAACAGAGACCCTGTTGTGTATCCAACTCCAGAGGCCCTCGTAGCCAGGGGAACGTGTGGCAGTCGTGCGCGAAACTCCAGAGGCACTCGTAGGCACGGGGAGTTTTTGGCGTTTTCGCAACGTGCGCCTTCACTCCCTCACCTCGCCGTCAACCCACACTGATTCGCCACGTTTTCTGGCCCATTCGGTCATGCGG
>JBKHJK010000531.1:0-2925 GCA_046538215.1 Armatimonadota bacterium | reverse complement strand
GACATGCATGATGCACCTCTGCTGCAGGAACTGGTCATTGCTCTGGGTATCTCGCTCATCCTGGTCTATCTTTTGCACCGGCTGCGAGTGCCTGCCATCGTCGGTTATCTTGTCTCCGGCCTCATCGTCGGACCTCACTTTTTGGGCCTGGTCACCAGCCGCCAGAGCATAGACACCATGGCCGAAATCGGCGTCATCCTCCTGCTTTTCACGGTGGGGCTGGAGTTTTCAATTAAAGACCTGCTGCGGCTGAAGAGGCTGGTGTTCGGAGCCGGTGCCCTGCAGGTGGGGGTGATCATCGCTATCGTCACCGCCGCTGGCACGCGAATGGGGTTTAGCTGGCAGCAGTCTGTGCTGTATGGCTTTCTGTTTGCTCTCAGTTCCACGGCGGTGGTTTTTCGGCTCCTGCAGCAGCGGGGTGAAAGCCAGGCTCCGCACGGGCGGCTGATGGTGAGCCTGCTGATCTTTCAGGACCTGGCGGTGATACCGATGCTCCTGCTGCTGCCGGTGCTGCAGCAGGGGGCGGAGGTTGCGGCGGGCGATATCGGCCTGGATCTGCTTGGCTCACTGGCGGTCGTGGCGGTGATACTGGCGGCCGCCCGGCTGTTGCTGCCGAAACTGCTGGAGCTGGTGGTGCGCAGCCGCAGCCGCGAAATATTCACCCTCACCACGGTTGCCGTGGCCCTCGGAGTCGCCTACATCTCCGGGCTCTTTGGCATCTCCCTGGCGCTGGGGGCCTTCCTGGCCGGGATTGTTGTGTCGGAGTCGGTGTATTCGCAGCAGATAATGAGCGAGATCGCCCCCCTCCGCGACGCCTTCAGCGGCCTCTTTTTTATCTCCGTGGGGATGCTTCTGGATCCCTCGGAGTGGCTCGCCGATCCGCTGCTGTCGGGTGGGCTGGTCATTGGGGTGATCGTGATGAAGCTGCTTGTCGTTGCGGCCGCGGCGTTGATATTCGGCATGGGGTCGCGCATTGGCGTCATGGGCGGACTGGGACTGGCTCAGATCGGAGAGTTTTCATTCATCATCGCCAGCGAGGCGATGAACCTTGAGCTGCTGGGCGAGGCGGCCTATGGGCAGTTCATATCCGTCTCGGTCATCACCATGGCCCTGACACCCCTGTTCATGATGGTGGCTCCAGCGCTCGGGCGACGCGTCAGCCAGATCAAAATCCTGCCCGAGGGACTCTCCCCCTACGGGCGGGCAACGGCCGGCCGCGAAGGCGACCCCACGCTAAAAGACCACGTTATCGTCGTCGGATATGGCGTTTGCGGGCGCAATGTCATCAGGGTACTTGAGCAACTGGAGGTCGAATACGTGGTCGTGGAGCTGAATCCGTTCACCGTTCGGGAATTACAGGATCAGGGCGAGCGGGCCGTGTATGGTGACGCCTCCCGGATGGCGGTGATGGAACATGCGAGTGTCGAAGAGGCCCGGGCAATCGTCGTCACCGTCCCCGACGCCAGCAGCGCGCGCCAGATCGTGGCCAATGCCAGGCAGGCCAACGAGCAGGGAAGTATCCTTGTTCGCACGCGGCTCGTCTCGGAGGTCGAACGCCTGCACGACCTTGGCGCCGACGTGGTGGTGCCCGAAGAATTTGAAACATCATTGCAGCTCGCCGGACTGGTTATGGAGGCCTACGGAGCCCCCGAAAGCGCCATCGAGCGGGAGAAAGATGTCATCAGGCAGGCCGAATACCAGACGTTGTGCAAACCCGATGCTCCCTGCCCGGTGCGCCCGACACTCAGCGCCATGCTCCGTGCGGTGGATTTCGAAGAGGTGAAGATTGACCAGAATTCACCGGCGGCCGGACGCACCATCAAAGAGCTCAATCTCCGGCAGCGTTTCGGTGCCTCGATTTCGGCGGTCGGACGCGGCGAAGACGTCATCGGCAATCCCTCCGCCGACTTCACCCTCCAGGCGGGCGACCATCTCTTCCTGTTCGGCAGCGCCGAAGAGCTGGTGGAGGCAAAGGACTATGTCCTCGGAGATAATGACACCCGCCGCGGGCGGAATAATGCCCCGGAGTAGATGGCAGGCCGTCAGCTTCACTCCATCCGCCACTTCCAGCAGCCTGCAGGAGGCGTTTTGATGCCCATGCAGCGAGATGTCAAACAGTACGGCGCAGTCGGAGACGGCGTTTGTGATGACACCGCCGCCATCCAGAGAGCTCTCGATGGTGGGGAGGGCACTGTCGTCATCCCTCCGGGACGATACACCATTACCTCCGCGCTGTCGGTGTCTTCGGGAACAACCATCCGGGCCGATGAAGATGCACTCATCCGCCTGGCAGACGGCGCCGGAGTGCATGCCGGTGTGTTTTTGGTCACCAATGATGACCACGGCGGCGGCAACGAAGATATCACCGTCGAAGGCGGCGTCTGGGACGGCAACTGTGCAAACAACCCGCGCGGCGAAGACGGCGACATGGACGGCTACACCGGAACCGCGATCAACTTCGTCAATGTCAGCGGCCTCACCCTTCGCAATCTCACCGTGCGCAACCCGGAGGGCTTCTCAATCCGCCTGGGCGAAGTGCAAGATTTCCGCGTCGAGGACATCCGCTTTGACAACACCATCATCCGCCCCAACCAGGACGGCGTGCATGTGGGTGGTTTTTCCCATCGGGGCGTCATTCGCAAACTTCGCGCATTGACGCCCAAGACCACCAACGATGACATGGTGGCGCTGAACGCCGATGACGATGTTGAGCGCGTGCTGAATCTCGGGATGAAGCGCGGCCCCATCACCGACATCGAGGTGGAGGGGCTGTACGGTGATGACGTGTACACCTTCGTGCGGCTGCTCAGCGTAGATGCGCTCATCGAGGAGATCACCATCAGCGAGGTCCACGGCGGCTGCCGGTATCACGCTGTCAATATGGGCAACTGGCGATTCCCGGCGGGTGTGGGGAATATCCGCAGC
>JBKHJK010000530.1:0-2925 GCA_046538215.1 Armatimonadota bacterium | reverse complement strand
GTGCAAGATGGCGCGACAGCAGGTGATCGGCGACCAACAGAACCAGCACGGCGGGGATGCTGATGGACGCCCACGGCTGCAGGCCCGGGTTCCACATGCTGGATCCCAAAAGCAGAGCCGGCAAAAGCAGCACAATCAGGCCGAGCCAGGTAATCACGTGGCGCCCTCCGTGCGGGGAACCGGAATGCCGCTGATGATTTGAGTGATGATGTCGTCGGGTTTCAGGCCGTCAATTTCCGCCTCAGGCCGCAGCAAAAGCCGGTGGCGCAGCGCAGGCCGGGCGATATCCTGGACGTCGTCAGGAATCACAAAATCACGCCCCCGCATGGCGGCAATCGTCTTCGAGACCTTCAAAAGCTGTGCCGAGGCACGGGGGCTGCAGCCGAGTACCAGGGAGCCGTGTGTACGGGAGCTGCGGGTGATGGCGGCGATATACTCCAGCATGTCGTCGGTGACCCGCACGTCGAGGATCTCCGCGCGGCACTGCCGGAGCTGGCCCGGTTCAATCACGGTCTGTAGCCCCGCCTCCCGCAGGTCGCTGTCATCAAAACCCCCGGCGTGCAGCCGTAGCATCTCGATCTCCTCCGCCTCGGCGGGATAATCAATGACGATTTTAAGGGTGAAGCGGTCAAGCTGGGCCTCCGGCAGCGGATAGGTTCCCTCGTATTCGATGGGGTTTTGTGTGGCAAAAAGCGTGAAATCATCCGCCAGCTCGTGGGTGCTGCCCTCGATAGTCACCTGCCGCTCCTGCATCGCCTCCAGCAGCGCCGATTGCGTCTTCGCCGGCGCGCGGTTGATCTCATCGGCCAGTAGAAAATCGGTGAACACCGGCCCCTTCCGCAGGTTAAAGGTGGTGCTCTGCATGTCAAAAACATAGGTGCCGATGATGTCAGAGGGCATGAGATCGGGGGTGAGCTGGATGCGCTTAAACTCGTGCCCCAGGCATATCGCCAGCCCCTTGACCAGCATCGTTTTCGCCGTCCCCGGGACACCCTCCACCAGCGCATGACCACGCGACAGCAGCGTCACCACCATTTGCTCGATCACTGTTTTTTGTCCGACTATAACCGTGCCCAGCATCTCGCTGAGCCTCCGTGCGACCTGTTGGGTGAGGCTGTCAATTTCCACGTTCATCCAGCTCCTTTTCGACGTCTGCAGCGCGCTGGCTCAGATGAAGCATCTCACGTTGGCTGATATGTCGTCCGCGTTCGGATGCAGCGCGCAGGTCTCGCAGCAGTGCGATCAAATCGTCACGGTCAAGCTCCTCGTGGCGTCCGGCACATAGTTGTGCAAGCCGCCGGTCGTCGGAGTCGTCGCCATCATCGAAAGCGGCCGGAGGCATACGCACCGAACGGGCCATGCGCCGCCGGAGGTTGCGAGCAATCGTTTCAATGGCTGCATCGGCGGCACCTGCCTGGCTGTACAACCCCGCCAGCGCCTGGATAACCTCTCGTGCGGAGTGTCTGGGGCGGCCCTGCAGCGGCACCGGTCGCCCGAAACGTATCATCTTCCCGACGAAGAAGAGCCCGAGCGCCGCCAGAGCCAGTATCAGCACCTGGCGGACCCCCGAAGCCGTCGCCTCCAGTCCCTGCAGCGACAGCATCGAGATGTTCTTGTGGTACTCATCAAAGTAGATGGTGCGAGCACCGCTGAGATATGCAAAATTCGCCGCCAATACGGCATTATCGGCGTTGGTAATCCACCGGTTTGCAAACATATCCGCCTCCGACACCGCCAGTACCCAGCCGTCTCCATACTGCACCATGACGGCGACCGGGTCGCCCGCCATTTGTGCAAGGACTATCTGTCTCGCCTGCGGCTGTGGCGAAAGGTGCAGGTCGTAATAGGGTGATTCGGCGGCTTCGGGATAGCGCTCCGCCAGTTCGGTCTTTGTGACCATCAGCAGCCGGAGGTGCGAGGGGGCGTAAAGCTGCCCGACATCCCGGGTGAGGGGCACGGCCTCATCCACAGCAACGCGGCCGGGGAGCTGTGTTTTGCGCTTCTCGGCAAGCCCGAAAGGGCCCAGCAGCTGCTGCACCGGTGGAATAGGCTCATCATACAGGCGGTATCGGTCTCGCAGGGTGTGCCGACTGGGGGCGATCAGGAGCACACCACCGTCGTGAACCCACTGCACCAGTGAGCGGATCTCCCCTTTGATAAAGTGGCGGGCGGGCGAGGTGATGATCAGTGCCTGATGTGAAGATGACAGCGCATCCAGGCGGCCACGCCATTTCCGGACCTCGAAATTCTCCCTGCGCAGCAGCTCCGCCCACGCGCGAAAGCCCGATCGGCCGTAATCGTCAATCCGCTGGTCAATCGCCGATGAAGAGGTCGCGTGTCGGCCCATGATGTACAGTGGCACACCGATGACCACGGCCACCACAACAACCCACACTGCGGCTTTCAGCGGCCGCGTCCATCGGCTCATGAAGCGGTCACCTCAGTCGCCAGCGCCGCCGCCTGCTCGTAGATGTCGGAGCTTGCAGGCCGGCTTCCGTACAGGATTTCATCAACGGCGCCGGTGAGGGTCATCAGGACGGCGCGCAGGTCTTCCTGCTCGACCTGCCGGGCCATCTGCCGGTTGGTTTCACTGTCGGCATAGCGGATACGGCCCTGCCGGTGCAACTCCTGCAACACTGCCACATACGTGGTCACCGTCGCCGTGGCGAAGTCACCCTCAGCGGCCAACCGGCGGGCGCGATCCATCAATGACGCAGGTGAAACAGACAGTGCCGGAGCCCCGGGCGATGAATCCGGACTGGTTCGCCTTTCACCGAAAGCCGCCGCCAGGCCGTACACGAGATGAAACATAATCGCCACCAGCAGTATTATCAGCAGCGACACAAGTATCCAATACAACAGAGGGCTTTGTTCCAGCATTGAACGCATGCGGGTGCCGAAGACGCTGTCAAGAAACTCCAGCAC
>JBKHJK010000529.1:0-2932 GCA_046538215.1 Armatimonadota bacterium | reverse complement strand
CGCACCGGTGGCTGGCGGCACGAAAACACTGATCGTCGCCAGCACCGACATGTCGCATTATCCACCTGCCCAACAGGCGGAAGAGGTGGACCGGGCGATGCTGGAGACGGTTTTGACCGTGCAGCCTGAGAAAGTGCGGGAGGCGGACGCTGAGCTCCTTGGCGGAGATTACGAGAATCTCCACTGCACGCTCTGTGGGCTGGGCCCCGTGATTATTTGCATGGAGGCGGCAAAATCGCTGGGCGCCTCCGAGGCCATCGAGCTGGATTACACAAACTCTGCGGAGGCCGACGCTCGCACCGCCGACCGGTGTGTGGGATACGGTGCCGTCGCCTTTGTGGGTCACCGAAAGAGCCGCGACGTATCGGAGGAGACCATGACGGAGCCCGAACACGTGCTGGACGAAAGCCAGCAGGAGTATTTGCTCACGCTGGCGCGTACGACGCTAAAGCAGGTGCTTTCAGACAAGACTCTCACGGATCCGGTGACCGATGACCCCATGATGCACCAGCAGCGGGCAGTCTTCGTGACGCTCAAAAAGAACGGAGAGCTCCGGGGCTGCATTGGCCAGATCCGCGCACGAGCGCCGCTGGCCGTGGCTGTGCAGGATGCGGCCAAGTCCGCGGCAACCTCCGACCCCCGCTTCCCGCCGGTGACACCCGATGAGCTCGACGCCATTGATATCGAAATCAGCGTGCTGTCACCAATGAAGCCCGTGGAGGATTATAGAGACATCGAGGTGGGGAAGCATGGCGTTTTGATCCAGCGGGGATCGCGGTCGGGCGTGTTCCTGCCCCAGGTCGGCCCCGAACAGGGCTGGAACCGCGAGGAGATGCTGCAAAACCTTTGTGCCCGCAAAGCTGGACTTCCGCCCGAGGCCTACAAAGATTCGCAGACACGTCTCTATGCGTTTACCGCCCAGGTGTTTGGTGAGGACAAATAGCCCGGGGGATTGCAGGTGATGCAAATGCCTGATGATGAGCATGGCGAGAAAATTAGCAGGCGCGAATTTCTGAAACGCCTCGCAGCCGGTGGCGCCGGTTTGATGCTCGGCGCCAGCGGGCTGTTCGGGTGTATGGACTCTGCAACCGCCGCTTCCGCAGGTGTTCATGAAGCCAGATACTACAGGAAGCTTGGCAATAATCGCGTGCAGTGTACGCTGTGCCCGTGGAAATGCGTGACCTCACCCGGCCAGCGAGGGATCTGCCGGGTCAGAGAAAACAGGGACGGGACGTATTACACCCTCGTGCATGGCAGGGCCTCGGCGCTCCACGTTGATCCCATTGAAAAGAAGCCCCTGTTTCATTTCAAGCCCGGCACCCGCGCGCTGTCGGTGGGAACTGCCGGGTGTAATCTCCGATGCAAGGACTGCCAGAACTGGCAGCTCTCCCAGCGAACGCCCGAGCAACTGAAGGCCGAGGGGGCGTGGTACGAGGCCTCGCCACAGATGCTGGTAAGCAAGGCCCGGCAAAACGGCATCCCCACCATCGCCTACACCTACAACGAGCCAATTGTTTTCTATGAATATATGTACGACACGGCGAAGCTGGGGCAGTCTCGGGGGATCAAGTCAGTGATGATCTCTGCGGGGAATATCAACGCTGAGCCAATGAAGGCCCTGGCGCCGCACTTGGACGCCATCAAGATTGACCTGAAGGGCTTTAAAGAGGAGTTCTATCAAAACTACACCTCGGGATCGCTGGAGCCCGTGAAACAGACTATCAAGCGGGTTGTCGCGCTGGGCAAATGGCTGGAGATCGTGTATCTGGTTGTTCCGACGTTGAATGATGATCTCGATGAGATCAAGCAGATGTCAGAATGGCTTCTGCGAGTGGGCGGGGAGGACCTGGCGCTTCATTTTTCGCGCTTCTATCCGGCCTACAAGCTGAAGAACCTGCCGCCTACACCGGTGGATACGCTGCGCAAGTGCCGCTACACCGCAATGCAGGCGGGGTTGAATTACGTCTATGTCGGAAACGTCCCCGGCACGGACATCGCCTCGACGTACTGCCCGGGGTGCGGTGAAACTGTGATCAAGCGCAGCGGTTTTCGGGTCCTGGCCAATAACCTCAAGTCCAATGGTCACTGCAAATTCTGCGGCCACAAAATCGCCGGTGTGTGGTAGCTAGTGCGACAGCCGGTACTTCAGCCAGTAATAGATGGAGTCGGCGATCTGATAGTATCCCTCAGGCGCCGGGTGCACTCCGTTTGACGCCCGCTGGATCACCGTGTCATTCCGGGCGTTGATCGGCTCTTCGCGCGCGGGGTAGCTGTGCTCGCAGTCGAGGTTGACGTTCGCGGGCACGATGAAAATGTTGTCATCCGCACTGTCGCCGAACTTCTCAAGCTGCCGCTCCACCACGCGGTGCTGATTTCGCCGGTACTGCCAGCGGGTCTGTCGGCATTTGTAATTGCTCCCGAAAGCATCCTGGCTGGCCGAAAGTGGCACAAGCAGTGGATACCGATTTGCGTGTCCGGGGCCACGCGCTGAAACTCCGCCAGCAGGGTATCAGCCCAGCCGAACATCTCATCAATGCGCTCCTCTATATCTTCCTCGGTTGCTGAGAAGGTGTCATTGCAGCCCAGGAGTACGGTCACAAAGTCAGGGGCCTCACCGTCGTTGTACGTATCGAGGTAGTGCTGGAAATCCAGCGTCGGCTCGCCGTCAATTTCGCGAAGGAACTTGCTTTTGCCGCGGTAGGGATCGTCATCGCCCCAGCGCGTGCAGAAAGTGGACCACCGCCAGCCGCCATAGCCCTCGTGTGCCACGCCATCGCTGGGCTTCTTTCCGCCGCCTGCATGCGATCCGGCCATCGTCAGTATCGGATTGTTCTCGCCCTGCATAAGGTTATATACCTCGCGCGGATAGTACGTGGCATTGGTGAGGCTGTCGCCCACGATGAGCAGCGAAATCTCCTTACCGGCTCCAGCG
>JBKHJK010000528.1:0-2945 GCA_046538215.1 Armatimonadota bacterium | reverse complement strand
CGTATAAAAGCTTTGGCACGAACCGAATAGGAGTGACTCGGGCGTAGCTGATTGCAGGGGCAATCAGCATTTGGAGTTTTCGTGAAATCACGAAAGCTCCACCGGAAGCTGGCGACAAACAGCGTCGCCACCTGCGATTTGAACAATGAACGGCTCAAATCGCAGGCCGAGCCACGGAGATGTTTGGCTGTAGTTTGCCAAACTCTAAAGGCTCTGGGAGCCACGGATTCTTTTGAGTGATCCTGGCGTTGTCTCGAGCCTATTGGCTTTTATGAGACACTGTTATACACATCACAAAACGCCCCGTGGCTCGGCCTGAGGCCTGCGTCGTGTGCAGGGCTCAGGTGGCAATTGACGTCCTTACTGTTGTTGTCAATTGCCAGCTTCCAGCCCGAGTCGAGTCCGTGGGCATCAAGAAGTTTTATGAGACACGAGTGTACTCAGAAGTCAATCGGGGATTCGCGGAGACCGTCGGCAACTGTGCGCAGTTCGGGTGTTGGCAGTTCGCCGAGCACGACGATGACCAGACCGTCTCTGCGAAACCGGATCATGCGTCCCCGGAGTCCGTGGCGCCACACCTGCTGATCATCGCCGGGCCGCACTCGGGCACCCGGTCGCCTCTCGGCCTCGCCTCTTGGCACGCGCAGGCCAAAGCCGCGCTCTTTTGCCCTGTCCGCTTCGTCCTTGCCGACCGCTTCCCCGGCGCCTCTTTCATCTCGCCGCTGCTGGCGCCGTGCGGAATGTTCGCCTGCTGTCCGCGCTCCCGACCCCTGCTCCACCGGCATTCTCCGTGCTTCGATTCCGGTGGCCTCCGATGGCTGTGCGCCATCAGGAGCCGCTTCCGGTCTTGATGTCTCCTCGGGCTGCTGCATCTGCAGAATGTTCAACAGCCGCACCCCGTCTGAATAGCGGAGTGCCACAATTTCACCGTGGCGCGATTGGTGGTGATAGTAGCCCTGGAAATCAAACCCGTCGGGAACGTATTCAGGCATGACCGGATCCTGGCCGAGCAGTTCAGTGGCCTTCTGTTCATTGATTTTTGCAGTCTGCGGCTCGTGGGAGGCTGCCGTGCCTGGAAGCTCCACAGCTTTGGGCGCCTCCGTGGCGAATGAAATTTCTTTATATCGCGTCGAGGAGAGGAGCTGGCCATCGGCGTTGTAGCGGTCCATGCGCAGCGGAAAGTTATTGGCTTTGTCGGCCCAGATTTCCAGCCGCGCCTGTGATTGCGTGGGAGGTTTCACGGTGATTTTATCGGTAGGGCGGCCCGCAATTGTCGAACCGGGAGAAACCGTCACCCGGGCGTTTTTCCCGGCTCTGGGCATCGCGTCCAGCGGATTGTGAGGGAGTGTTCGCACGGTCTCCCCGTCCGGCGATATTTGCCAGATGCTGCCCTGCTGCTGGACGATTTGCGCCCCTTTCGCTCTCCCGGTGGTGAACTCAAGCTGCATCCTGCCCCGGCCCCGGTGAATCCGTGCCTCCGCGGAAAGCATTTCTCCGCGCACTCTGATGCGGGTGACAACGTCGCCCCTGACCGGCAGAGCACGCTGTGCGTGACGAATATCCCGCAGAAGCTGCTGGCTCTCCCCGGCCTCCAGCACCCTTTCACGGCATCCGGGGAGGATTGCCATCAGCAGCGCGATCACCATCAGGCAGGGGATGTAGCGTCTCACTGGACTGCACCCTCCGTTGCCTGTGGATCTGACATCACCATCGCCAGTGCGAGAGAGACCTCATCATTCAGCGGCTGATCCCACGCGGCGGCAAGCATCGGTTCGGTGTATATGCCGCTGTCGGCCGACGCGTACACCGGCGCCTCAGTGACCCCTGCCGGAGTTCCTGTGGGCTGCATGATAAGCGGCATACCGACAATGACCGCCAGCAGTATCGCCGCGATGGCTACGCCGGCCAGCGCCGGCTTTAACATCCTGCGCCACGTTGGGACAGTCGGCCGGACCCGCACCGGCCTCGGGGTCAATCGCCCCTCAATCTGCTCCCACATCCCGGCGGGCGGGTCAGTCATCTGTATCGGCTGCAGAAGCTCTTCGGTGCGCCGAAGCACCTGCAGCTCGTGGCGGCAGTCCGGACATGATCGCAGGTGTGTCTCGATCTCTTCACGGGTCTGAGTGTCGAGATCGCCCACGACGTACGCCGACAGCCTTTTTTGTATGTTTTTACAGTTCATCATCCTGCCCCTCCACGTATGGAGCGAGCATCCTTTTCAACACATCTCTTCCGCGAGCCAGTCTTGATAATACTGTCCCTACAGGGATATCAAGCTCCTGGGCGATATCCGCAACCGGCTTCTGTTCAAGATGGTGCATGGTCACAACAGTCCGCTGATGTTCGCTCAATCGCAATATTGCCTCCGCAACTCTCTGCTGCATCTGCTGCCTATCAATCTGTGTCGCGGGGCCGGGTGTGTCAGCGGCCCACTGTCTGGGCGGGTCCTCATCGTCACCTTCCAGCGGCTCTGTCTCTTTCTTTGCGCGGATGTAATCTCGCGTAATGTTGGTCGCTATGACTCTCAGCCAGCCCCCGAAGGCCTTTGGCTCGTCCAGCTCCGGCAGTGCGTCCCAGGCTCTGACGAAAACGTCCTGCGTGAGATCCTCGGCGACATCCTCGTCCCGGACCATGTAGCGGATGATACTGTATATAAGCCGGACGTACTGGGAAAAGAGCCTGCCAAAAGCCTTGCGGTCGCCGTTTTGAGCGCGTGCAACAAGTTTCGGGTTAACGGTTGATTTAGCCACTGATCCCCGCTCACATAATAAATGACGCAATGCACCGGAGTGTCATTCCATCGTTTCTGGAAAAATCCCTGCTGCTGGCCGCCGTCAGCCCCCTGCATCATCGGCTTCGCCGGTCATCGGTACGAATCGAACCGGAAGGACTGACTTTTTGATAATCTCACCATTCTTCTTCGTGAGCACGTAAAGGTCCTGGGC
>JBKHJK010000527.1:0-2947 GCA_046538215.1 Armatimonadota bacterium | reverse complement strand
GCGTAGAGGTTGCGACCCTGGAACCGTTGTGTGAGAATGCGCAGGCACTCACGCCCGTTATTGCAGCACGCTGCAGCTCGGCCAGCCTGCGACCGGTGTTTGCGTCCCAAAGGTATGCTTCGCCCCCGTAGAAGTGTTTGCTGTGCGCACCGGCAGCGGTGATGAGGCGGCTGCCGTCGGGGGAGAAGTCCATGTCCAGCACATGATTGGTATGCCCGGGGAAAGAGTGCAGGAGCTTCCAGTCTTCGGTACTCCAGACGCGGACCTTTCCCTGCTCGCGGTGGTCAGAGAAGCTGCCCGGACCGCCAAGGCAGTAGCAGGCAATCTTTGACCCAGCGGGTGAGGCCGCGACCGCCTGAAGGTCATGCCCGCAGCCCTCGATCTCATGAATCAGCTCCCCCGTCATTGCATCCCACACGGCGACGTTACCGCCATAATTGTTCGGGGAGGTGAGCGTGACTGATCCTACGACCTTCTCAGTGCCCGGAAGGATTCCCAGACCGCGGATCTCTCCATCCGGAATTCTCTCGAGCCTGAGGTCAATTCGCCCCTCAGCGAGGTCCCATATGTGTGCGCCGGTGCGTTCTGTGCCGGCCAGCAGACGGTCACCGCCCGGGAAGATGGTGCCATTTGCAGCGATGTCGCGCCAGCCGCTGAACATGTTTCGGCCGCCTTGTGCGCTGACCTCCCAGGTGTTCGCAGCTGCCCCGGGTGCTGGCAGCGCCAGGCCCATCGTTGAGGCGATCTCCGGTCGCCCCGGAATATACGTCATCTCGGTGAGCAACCCCATCTCGTCGTCCAGTTCAATGCTCCCGAGCATCTTTGTGTGCTCAATATCCCATGCCTGGATGATCTCCATCGGGTAGTGGGGGACGGGATGGTAACCAACAATGAGGTGCTCGGCATCAGGGGAAAACGCCAGTGCGCCGACTTCGAGCGCATAGCCCTCGGGCGGGGTCCCTTCGAAGCTGCGTATACGCTCGCCGGTCTCGGCGGAATGCAGATGAATTGTGGGCCCTTCGCGCTCCCCGATGGCAATGATGCTGTCATCGGCCGTTGTGGCGAGACAGGAGATCCCGGTCTCAATCTCGATGGGATCCCATTTCTGCTCCCAGGTTGCTGCTTCCCACGCCCGGACACCCCCGACGCCCAGAAGTGCCCCGAAATCGCCCAGCACGTCGGGATTGCCCACCGCATACAAGACATCTCCCGCCGCGCTGAGATAGAGATGCGAAACGGGGGTGCCGACGGTGAGCTCAGTTCCCTTCTCGCCGTTTGACACGTCCCAGAGCACAACGGAGCCGGCGGCGTACCCGGCGGCCAGGCGCGTGTCGGAGATCCATTCGAGGGCATGCGCGGCACCGGGCGGTCCCGCAAGGGTGCGGAGGAGCTGTCCGGAATCAATATCCCAGACACAGACTTTGCCTTTCACCAGGCCCGCGCCGGTGGCAACACGGCTTTTGTCGGGGGATATCGCGACGGCGTTGACGGAGGTGACGTGGCCGCGCAGCGTCCGGATGAGTTCTCCGGTCCGTGCATCCCATAGCTTTGCGGTCTGGTCGCGGGAGCAACTGGCGAGGAGACGCCCATCATCAGAATAGTCAATGTCGAGAACACGATCGCCGTGATCTATCTGGAGCGCGAGTTCAGGACGCTGCGCGTTTTCGGCCTCGGCCACCGTGATTGTGAATCCAAAAAGCAGTATCGCGAAACAGGCCTGGAGGGACGTGGGACGAAATGATCGCACTTTCTTCACTCCCAGGTGCATGATGTGTTCGAAAACAGCGCATGAATTCCGCACACGGCAAGCGGCGAACCGGGCGCAGAGGGGACGCCCGATTAGTTGTCGTGCAGCCACAGTCTCCGACCGGCGGCGTCCGTGCTGAGAACGTCGTCGCGTATCAGCGATTTTGCATGCCGTCAATAAAGCCGCAGTTGGCGCCACCGTTGTGACGATCGTCCACATAATACAGATACTCAGCATCGGGCGATGGGTGTGCGATCAGGCCCTATTCGATGCACGTGGGCCAGTATATCCATAGATTTCGGGCGTCGCAAAACAGTATCGCCTCCGACGGATAGCTGACCATTGCCAGAGAAACGTGGGTGTTGCCGTTATCGGTCCGCTGGGGCCCGTGGGGGAAGTTCCAGCCATAGCTTTGCTTGTCCGGCGGATGATCGGACGGGCAGTTGACGATATCGGCGTTCTTCACATAGGGGGACAGGGGGCTCGGAGTGACGGGATGCCCGAGATGATACAGCAGGTAGACATAGTCTGGCAGGACCCCGTTGGCATGACAGGACAGCATGTCGTCGTAATCCTGCGCATACATGTGAATGCCCAGTATGAGCTGCGTTACGTTGGACAGGCAGCTTGCCTGCCGCGCCTTTTCGCGGGCTCGGGCGAATACCGGGAAAAGGATAGCTGCAAGGATGGCGATGGTCGCGATGACCACGAGTAATTCGATCAGCGTAAACCCGCTCCTGGTCATGAAGACCACTCCTCAGGGCCGCAGATCTACTCTCCTTCAGCACTCCACCAGCACTCACCGGGCTCGCACTTTGCGGCCTCAGGTTTCAGCCATTTCACATGGCCGTCCACGAAGCAGTAGTTGCACCCGCCATTGTGTCGCCGGGCGGCGGCAGAATTCGGACGTGCCCCGGTGTGTTCGTTTTCCGGGGGTCTGGTCACACTGCTCCACCCTTCGGCTTCGGTGATCCAGATGCACCGGGATGGATAGGCGATCGCGGAGTCGCTGTGGACCCAGCATGGCGGAGTTGGGGGGCCGGATATTGAATGCACCTCGTTCATAGCATACGCCGATTGCTTCGCATCCGGTGTGAGATCCATGCCACCGGAGAATTCCACGTCGAATTTCGCGTTTGGGCATTGGAAGATCTGGAGGTTTTTGCAGTATGGTAAAATTGCGGTACGCCAGCTGTAAAC
>JBKHJK010000526.1:0-2951 GCA_046538215.1 Armatimonadota bacterium | reverse complement strand
CTCCATGCGCAGGTGTCCCGGGGCGGCCACCTCGCACTGCACTGGATGAAGATCATATCCTCTGCCGACCTTCTGTGGGCTCAAAAGCCCCTGTGGCCCCGGATCAACATCTCGCGTCATGTAGCAGCCTCCGACACTGTGTGGATTATGCCACAGCCATGGCATATCATCATGCTGCTCCCATGGATCCCCGAGTGGTGTGCCCGGCATACTGATCCATGAGATACCGAGAAGCGTGCAAAAATCCGCCAGCTCGCGGGGACGACCCAGCATCTGCCGCAGACGCTCGTTGATGGTCAGGTGGTTCAGGGGCAGGATGGCGTCACCGACAAGTGCCGCGGGGACATCCCACACGGCTGAGGCATTATGCGACAGGCGGTTGCGCCAGTCGTCGGGAGCATCGCCGGGCTTTTCCTCGGGCGGCCAGTACGGTGAACCGGGCTGCAGGCAGGCCACCCGCTCACCGAAGTGTTCCGTTTGGTTGCGGACCTCCATCGCTGCTTCAGGCGGGTCGGTCCAGAAATGCAGTGGCGCCGAGGGAGTCAACAGGTGCCATGTCACCGCCAGCTGCAGCGCCGTTGCCCCAATCGCAAAGTAAACGAATACGCGCCTGTTCGTCGCATTCTGAAGGGCCCAGTACCATCCGAGTATCAAAGCCAGCGCAAGCAGTTCGGAACCGATCGCCATGTTCTCTCCCCCGACCACAAGAACGGCGATGATGAACAGAGTAAACACGACCCCCTGCGCAAAGCCCGCGTATGGATGTCGGAACCTTTCGCGGTCATCGTCAATCCACCGCAGGGCCTCGGCGGCCAGGAGCGCCAGCCCGAAGCTCACCAGCAGGACATAGCGGCCGGGCACCCGGAAGATAGAAAACGGCGGGAGGTACTGCAGGAGGTGATAAAGCGGCGTGTTTGATCCCAGCATCAGGAGCGTTCCCACGGCGACAAGTATCACCGCGAGACGTGTCCGGACGTTCCAGCGCCAATTTCGAGATATTCCCACGGCAATGATCATCACCGGCAGGATGCCGATGTAGCCGAGCGTCTCCCAGTAGTTCATGCCCTCGAGGGACTTAAGACCGGTGGCCGGCACGAGGAAATGCCAGAAATCCGCCCACTGAAAGCTGCCGGCGGTGATGAAAGCGTAATGCCCGGCGGGCTCAGGCCGGGGGAAGATCTGAGAATAGTGCAAAA
The DNA here is from genome assembly GCA_046538215.1 of Armatimonadota bacterium. Classification (GTDB taxonomy): domain Bacteria; phylum Armatimonadota; class Zipacnadia; order Zipacnadales; family UBA11051; genus JBKHJK01. The sequence continues at coordinate 1,755 of JBKHJK010000526.1, read as the reverse complement.
GCGGGATGATCTGGACGCCCGCCAGGAGTATCCCGCCAATGCCGATGACCAGGCATTTCCCCATCATGCGCAAGGGGGGCTCAACATCGAAGGTGACAGAACACAGCCCTGCGATATATACAAGCGGGACGATGAGCGTACCGGGCCAGACGTACGGGGGCTGGCTGCCCACGAGCGCCAGCCCCACCGCCGCAACTCCTGCGAGACACGCGGGGACGCCCGCATCTCTTTGCATCCACCACATCGCCGCGAGCGCCACCAGAAAGCCATTTGACAGTCCCAGCACAATGTTCAGATGAAGCTGGTGGGCGGCCATCACTCCGCCACCGCCCACACACAGGGCCAAAAGCAGTGCCGTGTGCGGGCGCAGCTTCAGCAAAACGCCGATGAAGTAAGTCCACACACAGGCGGCGAACACGTGCAGAAACAGCGACAGCCGCAGCGCGACCGTCCAGTGGAAGAGGCGATACAGCAGGAGATTGGGCGGATAGTACATCGCACTCTGCCCGGAGGCGTGCTGATAGTACCCCGAGCCGAGGTCATGATTCCAGACGGGGATATGCCCCTGCTTGAGCCACGTGGCGTAGCAGGCCATCTGCGGCGCGGTTTCACGGCCGATGTCATCCTCATACGGCATCTCCCCAGATATCAGTGGCACAAACAGGACGATGCAGTACACAAGAAGAAATATTAACGCCAGAGCGTGCTTTTTTGTATTCCGGCTCATCTGAACCGCTCCATCCGATGATGGGCCAGTGATTGTGCAGCACACGATGGAGGGAGCAATATGACCCGCGACGATGCGATGGAACTGCTCAAAGAGTACACGAAAAACCCGAATCTTATCAAACATGCACTGGCCGTTGAAGCCGCCATGCGAGCCTATGCTGACAGGCTCGATGGTGATGAGGAGACGTGGGGGATGGTCGGGATCCTCCACGACTTCGATTACGAGAAGTATCCGGACCTGGAGGATCACCCGTTTAAGGGCGTCGAGATTCTCCGCGAGCGGGGCTGGCCGGAGGAAATTATCGAGGGCGTCCTCGCACACGCCCCACACACCGGCGAACCGCGAGACACAGACATGAAGAAGGCGATTTTTGCGGTGGATGAGCTGACCGGGCTGATCGTCGCCACGGCGCTCGTCCATCCCAACGGGATTGCCGACGTCGAAGTTGCCTCGGTCACCAAAAAGATAAAGGACAGCTCCTTCGCCGCCAGCGTCAGCCGCGAGGATATTCGCACCGGCGCGGAGGAACTCGACGTGGATCTCGAAGAGCATATTGGCGTCGTGCTCGGAGCCATGCAGGGCATTTCAGACGATTTGGGATTGTGAAAGCGAAGAGGCAGGCACGGCCTTCCCGGTGAGACCGTGCCTTCCCCGGAACACCGCCGGTGATCCCGGCGGCCATTTCAGGCAGCGCGACGCGAATGAATGTCGCTGCTGAGGTCTGCGAGATCGTCTGCAACCCGCGTAAGCTCGGCGGAAATGTCATCCAGAGGTTGATCCCCCGGCGACTGCGTATCAGGGACCAAAAGCTGCAGATCTTCAGTGATTGTGTGAAGACACTGGTTGATGGCGGCGATAGGCTGACTGTGCTTTTTGTGGTCGCTCTGTGTTTCGTTCATGCTGTCTCTCCCGTGTTCCAGGTGTGGTTTTTGCGGGATTATCAACTCGCAGAGTTCGAAGAAATCCGCTGCAATTAGCGTGCCGGTGAAAGAACGCAGCACACAGCAGGCCAATAATGCTACCAC
>JBKHJK010000525.1:0-2956 GCA_046538215.1 Armatimonadota bacterium | reverse complement strand
GTGTAGCGGTCGGGCACTCGTCTGTGGGCAGCCTCTTCGCCCAAAGCGCCCACCATGTGCCGATCCGCCTGTGGGCGTACGAGGGGCTTTTTGCCAGCCGCAATGCACGCGATTTCATCCGTCACATGTGCGCCCTTCCGACCTTCGGGAAGGGATACGCATCGCTGCTGGTAGATGCCGGTGGCGTCCTGTGCTCGCTGGAATCGCCCTGTCCGCTGACACAGGTGCGCTGGCCGGAGGCGGGGGAGACGTATTTGAACTGCTCGAACTACTATCAGCTCGATGTGCTCAGTGAGGTTGACTGGCGCAGCCCAGAAGGCAAGCGCAATGCAATCGCGCGTGCGGAGGCACTGGATGAACGATTTCAGGGCGGGAGGGGCGGCCGCGACCTGCCGGCGATGAAGCAGGTGCTGGCCCACCACGGCGATCCGAGTATCTGCAAGCATGGTGACGAAACTCCGAGCTCTACGGAATACTCGATGATCGGTCTCTGCGCCGAACGGAAAGCGCTGTACCTCCACGACCAGCCCTGCAGTGGCCGCGAATGGACCGAGGTTCAACTCTAAACGCAGCAGAACAGTTCGTCGGCGTTTATCAGCTAAAGGTCCTTTGATGGCGGTGTATTGGCTGGTTTGTGCACTTGCAGCACGAGGCCGCTGGCTGTGTCTGAGGCCTGATAGGTTTCTGGTCATCCCGGGTGCTCTTTTGTGCAGCAGTGCAGGGAGCTAAGGCTGAACAGCGTGGAGGAGGTCGCTAACTGTGACGGCGATAATCTCCTGTTTGCCGTCCCCGTCAATATCGGCCACGCGCACCCGTACGACCTGCTCGCCGACCTCGACGCGCCGTTGAAGCTCTCCATCAAGCGACCACACCTGCACGGTGCCGTCGTCAGAGCCGGCCAGGATGGATGATCTGCCGGTGCCGTCAATATCGGCGATGAGCAGGTCATTAATGGAATTTTCGGCATTGCGCACCCAGTGAACGGCTCCGCCTGTGCCCACAGCCTGAATGAAGCCGTTTTTCCCGGCGGTTATGATGTCATCCTTTCCGTCGTCGTTGGCATCTGCGACCACGACACTGGTCTGCGGGCAGCCTGTCTGGATCCGCCATTGTTCCTGCCACTCCCGGCCGCCATCCTCCTCCACACAGGCGGTGGTGGCGACGACCCCCTTCTGGCCGACGGCGATCATCTCCTCCTTCCCGTCACCGTCGAGATCTGCCGTCACACCGTCTGTCGTCGGGCCCATGTGAGTGAACTGGAAATGGGACTCCTCGCCAGCGGTTTCAAACCAGTTGGTATCGGCAAACGAGGTCCCCTGAAAAATTTCCCGGGCGCCATCGCCGTCGAGATCGCCGGTGGTGATGAATGACGTAAGATGCGCGTAGTACCAGCAGTGCCACAGCTCGTCGCCGTCGAGGGTAAAGGCCGAAAGATGCCAGTTATCGGCACCGGTGAGGATTACCGGAGGACCGTCCGGGGTGAGTTGGGCCACTTCGATTTGCTTCACTTTGCCCGTCTGGTGAGGACGTGGCCGGTAATCATACGTTCGCTGCTGCCAGATGACCTCTCCGCGGGGGTCGAGGCGATAGAGGTGATTATCATCACATCCGGCCAGCAGCACAACGTCACCATCAATATCGCCTGCCCAGACCGCCTCAAAGGGCTCCTGCGCCTCGAATTGCCACAGGGTTTCTCCGTCGCCCCGGAGGCAGTGAATCTTTTCGTCTGACCCGGCAATGAGCACCTCCGCGGCTCCGTCCCTGTCAATGTCGAAGACCGCAATATCGTTAATCTCGCCCTTTCCAAGCAGTTGATCGGCCGGAGGGTGGAGGACAACTTCGGCGATATAGGGGGCATGTTCGGGCCCTGCGGGTTTGAACCGGAGCTTCACATATCTCCCCGTAACGTCCAGGCCCCCGGCCCTACGGATGCGGCTTATATCGCGCTCGGCCTGCCCGATGATGGGGATGTTATCAGCGACCGGCTCGAAACTCTCAGGGGCGTTTTCCTCAGAAACCGACATGCTCACACTATCCAGGTGGGTGTTATCCATGCCCTCCCAGGTGTATATCTCGATCCGGTCAATTGTCCTGGTTTCTCCCAGATCCACCATCACTACTGGCTTCGCACCCGGCTGCCAGATTCCAGAGTTGCCGGAACCACCCCATTTGCCATCGAAGAGCTTGTTGACCGGGCTACTGCGACCGGGGCGGCATGGGGGAGTGGCAACAGTATCGACAATCTCTATGGGCACGTATTCCCTGAGGCCATCAAAGCGCCACAGCGTCTGGCCGGAGGTCGGCGCCTGTTCACCGGCTTCAACCCCCGTGTCTATCCGCTGCCACGATGACGACTTCTCCTGCACTGTGTCCAGGAGGGCGGATAGCCGCGATGCGTCATAGTTGATGACGTGTCGCCCGACGGGAAATTCAGCCTCCGATAGCTCTTCTGCAGGTTGCAGTGACAGGGTCTCGCCATTCACGTTGATCTCGCCGTCAGCCGGAAGCGAAACTGCGGTGCCCTCGGAGCACATGACCAGCCCGCGACCACTGCGGCCCAGCTCGATTGTCACGGGTTCTGAGGCCGACAGCACCGGCGTGCCCCACAGGCTGCACCCGGTGGCGTCAACCAGGCATATAGCCTGCGGAGTGATCATGAGCATGCGTGCGTCGGTATCTATCCCGGGCGGCATGTCGCTCCCGGTCGCCACCACTGTAGAGCCATCGCCGTGATTAACTCGCCATGTCGCGTCCGCGACCTTTGAAAGCTCCAAAGCGTCCTCACCGTCATCGGGCCACGCCAGTACGTTTGCATAGGCAAACCGGTCCCCCGCACGCATATTCTGAGACAGAATCTGTCTGAGTACGTGAGCGTCCGCGGCGTTGTCATGCCGTTCCCATCCGGTCTTCGGCATGCCGCTGCCGTCACTGGTGATGGTCATGCGATCCCCGTGGC
>JBKHJK010000524.1:0-2961 GCA_046538215.1 Armatimonadota bacterium | reverse complement strand
GCTGCCGACATCGAGCCCCAATAGAGGCGTGTCATAGGGGGCAGCGGTGCGAGCGATGTTCAGCAGGGTGCCGTCTCCACCGAGGACGATGATGATGTCTGTCTGTGCCAGCGCCTCGTCATCACAGCACTCGCAATCGGACTCCACGCGCCCGTGCATCTCGTGGTTGACTCGGACGCTGATGTCCATCTGTGCGAGTTTTCGGGCAATTGTCCCGGCGTATTCAACCGCCTCCGGCTTTTGCACGGCGGTCATGATGCCGATGCTCTGGATTGGGGTAGTGTTGGCGTCCATAAGCTGCGATCAGTCGCTCTATCCTCTGGCGGTTTCTTCGGCCGGAGCGAGCCGTTTAAGATTCTTCTGTGCCGGAGCGCATTCAGGGTCTATTTCCAGCGCCTTACGGTACATCTGTCGGGCCGCATTCATATCGCCCTGCCGTTCGAGGGCGACGCCGAGATTGTTCGCAGCGTTGGCAAAATCAGGCTGGTGTTTCAGTGCCGCCCGGAAATGTGACGCGGCCTCTGCGAAGTTGCTCTGTTCCAGATAAATCAGGCCGACGTTGTGATGCGCCTCGGCGTTGTCATCTTTGATGGCGAGCGCTCGGAGATACTGGCTCAGGGCCTGCTCCTTTTTGCCGGCCCCGTAGTAACTGTTGGCCAGCCCGAACTGGGCGTCGGGGTTGTCGCGGAATTTCTCGGCGGCCGCTTTCCAGGTGTTCAATGCGTCTGCGTTTCGCCCGGCCTGCTCGTATGCCAGTGCGAGATTGATGTGCGCCATCGCCGAATCCGGCATCAGCTCCACGGCCTTCTTCAGCGGCTCGATGGCTTCTTCGCCCCGGCCATCCTGCTGCAGCACCCAGCCGAGGTTGTTGAGGCAGTTTTCGTCATCGGGTTTGATCTTCAACGCGTTGCGATACGCCTCTTCGGCCCCGGAGACGTTGCCCACCGCCGCGTACGCCAGACCGAGGTCGTAATGGGCGGCAAAGTTGTCCGGCGCCAGTTCAGCGGCCTTCTTCAGCGGCGCGACCGCCTTCTGGTATTCGCCCTGGTTATACAGCGACACTCCCAGCCCGAGCTGTGCGTCAACCAGATCCGGCTTCACCTCCACCGCCTTTTCGTACGCGTCGGCGGCTGCCCCGTAATCACCCTTCTTCACATACAGTGTACCCAGGATGGTCAGGGGATGCGGATCGGTGGGGCGCAGCTTCTGGGCGGCCTTATATTCCCGGATCGCCTTGTCAATTAGTCCCGCCTGCATAAGGGCGTGGCCGAAATTGGTGTGGATGTCAAAGTCGTCCGGAGAATGCTCCAGAGCGCGGTTGAACTCATTGAACGCCGCATCCCAGTCCTCCTGGCGGGCGTACAGGTTCGCCAGGTTGAAGTGGGCGTCGGCGTAGCTTTCGTCCTGCGAAATGGCCGTCTCGTAATGACGCTTCGCCTCAGACAGCTTTCCCTGGGCGAGATAGACGTTCCCGAGGTTATTGTGAGCCACAGGATAGTCGCTTTTCTCTTCGAGAGCACTGGTCAGATATTCTTCGGCTTTCGAGAGCTCACCGAGCTGCAGGGAGGCCGTGCCCATCCAGCAGAGCACGACGGGATGATCCGGCCGCTCGGCCAGGACCTGCTCGAAAAGCTTCAGGGCCTCCTTGTGGTTTCCCTGATCGTAGGCGGCGATGGCCTGGTCGAATGTTTCACTTTCCTGCGCCGCACACATCCCGGCCGTCAGAGCGATCAACACTGCAAGCCAAATACATACGCTTCGCGCGTTTGACATGGTGGTCCCTCCGGATTTCGGTCAGCACCTATGACGAGGGGGCACGGTGCCGCAAATGATTTTTCTGCTCCAAAAAAGTTACAACCTGGTTTGCTATGGCCTCAGGCGTCAATCCCACCTGCTCCCACAGGATTTCAACATCGCCGTGTTGGACAAACTCGTCGGGAATCCCCAGAGACCGCAGATCAGCATCGAGGTCCTTTTGAACGAGCACTTCGCCGACCGCCGAACCGAATCCACCGGGGAGAACGTTCTCCTCCACCGTGACAATCACACCGCAGTCGGCCGCGACCTCGGCGATCATCTTTTCGTCCAGCGGCTTGATGAAGCGAGCATTGATCAAGCGTGCCTGGATGCCTTCGGCCTCCAGCATCTCACACGCTTTCAGAGCATTCTGTACCATGCGTCCCTCCGCAATGATGGCGACGTCGCGGCCGTCACGAAGCTGTTCGGCCTTACCGATATCGAGAATGGTCGGCTCTTCAGCCACCTCAACACCCGGCCCCGTACCCCTGGGATAGCGCACGGCCGCCGGGCCGTCGCAATTCATCGCTGTGGCGACCATGTCCTGCAGCTCGTTTTCGTCCTTTGGAGCCATCAACACAAGCCCTGGAATCGAGCGCATGAATGACAGGTCGAAGGTGCCGTGATGGGTGGGTCCGTCGGCGCCAACCAGACCGGCGCGGTCGAGGAAAAACGCCACAGGCAAGTCCTGCAGGGCAACATCGTGCAGAATCTGGTCGTACGAGCGCTGCAGGAAGGTGGAGTAGATGCAGACGGCCGGCTTCATACCCGCCGCGGCCAGGCCTGCACTGAAGGTTACAGCGTGTTCTTCGGCCAGCCCCACATCGAAACACCGGTCGGGATATTCGGCCTTGAATTTCTGCAGCTTTGTACCCACGAGCATCGCCGCGGAAATGGCGCAGATGCGGTCATCCATCGCCGCCAGCTTTATGAGGGTGTCCACCGCTATCTCGCTAAACGACCGGCCGTTGCTGGCGGTCTTGTGTTCGCCGTTTTCCACTTTGAACGGTTTGACGCCATGGTAGCGCGCCGGGTCGTCTTCGGCCGGCTCATAGCCCTTACCCTTTTTCGTCAGCGTGTGAATGAGAACCGGGCCGTCGAGCTTCCGCGCGTGGGTGAATATCGCCTGCAGGACACAGCCCCCGAACTTTATGACGAGCTGCA
>JBKHJK010000523.1:0-2963 GCA_046538215.1 Armatimonadota bacterium | reverse complement strand
GGCCAGACCCCTGTCACCGAAACCAGCGCTCGGACGGAAGGGGATTTCGACGGTATATGGCTTCTCGACAGGCACATGCAGGGACGTTGTCCATCGCGTTCCGGCTACGTCATCAACCCTGAGCTTGTAGGTGACAGTGTCGATCCCTTCAGGCACGTCGGGTCCAGGCTCAACGTACACATCGTATTGAAGCTTCGAATACCGCTTCCAGTGTCTGAGTTCGGGAATCCCGCCGGGCTCATGGCGGATGAAGGCAGGCCACTTCTCGGCCCCCTCCTGCCATGCCGGGTACTCCAGCTTCACGGCATGTGAGCCGTCTGTGGCCTGCTCAGTCGTAATTTCGGCTTTGAGCGATCGAGCCTCCCAGTCATCAAGTCGCGACTCCGTCTCGAATGACTCCACGACGAGGGGATTGGAGGGTGCGGCGTATCCCATCATACACAACGCAAAGACGGTTATTGCCAGCAAACAGATTAACCGCAACACAGTAATGCCTCCTGCAGCATCATATTCGTGTCTCATGTCCCATATCCCCCGGTGTTTTCGTGCTGGCCGCTATCCGAGTGTCACATTAAGCGGCTGCCAGTCGCGCGGATAGTCGTAAATGAGATACATCAGCTCGATGATATTCTCGGCCTCGATCTCGCGGGTATGGGCGTCAATGACGGTGAAATCTCCCGGTTCTTCCTCATCGAATGTGGGTTCCTTGCGTTCATCGCGGAAATGCACGGGGCTGCCCAGGTCGAAAAGCTCCACGTAATTGGTAACTTCAAGGGCCCGTTCGGCGCCCTCTCGAATGCGGGTCCGGGCCTCCTGCGGTGGGAGGGTCAGGGCCGACAGCGTGCTGGTGCCCCATTTGACCGGGACGGTGACGCAACCGCCAATGAGCTCCTCCATCTCCTTACACGCGTGAGCATCACCGCTGCAGAAGGTGAAGGGGACGCCGTAATGGCCGGCAATCGCCGCCTGCAGACCCATCTCACCCAGCGAGATGCCGTTGAACTGCCAGTCGCGGATGGCCGAACTCATGGTGTGGCAAAGGTTCGCGTTCGGCGTGCCAGCCTTCGCGTGACCCCCGACGATACCCGTGGCGTCGCAGGTTTCGTCCAAAAAGGGCAGCCAGAAGGGCCGGTTCTGGCCGTGGATGATCTGTGGCCGCGGATCAATCACATCCAGGTCTATGCTGTATCCGGCGCCATGGCCGTCATTAACAATCACCTCATCAGCGCCACCTGTATAGAACCCATCAACCGCGGCATTGACCTCTTCAGCCAGCCACACGCGCTGGCGGCAGCGACGCTCGTGATTCTCCCGGCTCGTATCGTCGCGATTTTCCCACTGATAGACACCGGCAACGCCTTCGAGATCTGTCATGAGATAGAATGTCATTATTGGGCCTCCTGACCGTCAAGCGGCTTCCATGTCTTCCATATCGGCTCAAAATCCGGGGCGTAGCCGTATTTCTTGTTCATCAGATCAACCATGTCATTGGCTTCAATGATGGCGGTATGGCTGTCGAGTACGGTGTAGTTTTCAGGCGGCTTCTCCGGGTCGAAATGCGGCTCATGCCACTCCTCGCGGAAGGTGACCGGGCCCTCGATGGTGAGTGGTGTTATATCGTTGATGTGCTTCATGGCCTCCGCAGCGCCCTCGCGGATCATTTCGCGCGATTTCTCCGGTGTCACTGTCCGTGCGGAGAGACTGTTGAGTCCTTCCTTGACCGTCACGGTGACACAGCCAGGCACAAGGTCCTCCATTTCTCTGCATGCGTGGGCGTCTCCGGCGCAGAAGACGAAGGGTACGCCGAAATGCCCCGCGAGGAATGCCTGGTAGCCGGTTTCACCGACGGAGATGTCATTGATCCAGTATCCGCGGATGGCGGTGCCCATGGTGTGATGGAGGTTGGCATGGGGCGTCCCGGCTTTCGCATGTGTGCCGACACTCGCCATCGCGTCGCACTCCTCGTCGAGGCCGGTGCAGTAGCTGGGGCGCTGCTGGCCGTGAAAGACGCGGATGCCCGGTTCCACGAGCGACATATCTATGGTGTAGCCCGCGCCATGACCGTCATTAACCCACACCTCCGTCGCGCCTCCGTCAGCAAACCCTGCCGCTACGGCGTTGACCTCTTCTGCCAGCCACCTGCGCTGTCGAATCCGACGCTCGTGATTCTGCAGGCTCTGATCGTCCCGGTTTTCCCATTGATAGACACCGGCGACGCCCTCAAGATCCGTCACTGTGTAGATGCGCATATTATTTTGCCTCAGCTTCCGGTGGGGATTGCTGCAGTAATTCATTGAAGTTGTATTTTACGTAGGGCTGTTCGCTGGCGGGCTGGCCGTCGGATGTTGCATTGGCCACCCAGAAATCACCCGTGTCGGGAGCAAACAGCGCGTCATGAAGGTTGCTGCTCATTGCCACAGGCCGCCGCATCAGTTCGATGGCTGCCTGTGCATCAATGGCGCCGTACATCTCCTGGACGCGCTCTACCAGCAAATCGTAGCGGTCGCCTGCCGAAAGCAGCACGGTGTCAGCGATGGGCGTATCAATCTCTTTGTAGGTCTCATTGGGGCCGAGGACGTCGAAGACCTGCGGCGTGGTTGCCAGGGCCCGTGCGTCCGGGATTTTCGCGTCGGAGATGACGTAATAGTACTCACAGGTGCGCGGGGAGTCTTCGAACACCGAGAGTGCCTCCTGCAGGGTAGTAGCGGTTTCGAGCGCCTCACGCATGAGAAAGGTCATGGGCGTTCCATCCCACTCCCCAGCGCCTCCACCGCCCATCTCGCCGATGGTGATCTTTTCGGCGTTCATGCCGGTGACCGACCCGATCATGCCCGCATAGCCGACATCAACCCAGGGGATGCCCTCCGCAGGCTCAATGACACGGATGAGTGCATAATCCTGCAACCCGGCGGTGACATTGTAATCCAGCACCCGGCCATGCAGCATGCCACCGTCTGCGGTGG
>JBKHJK010000522.1:0-2970 GCA_046538215.1 Armatimonadota bacterium | reverse complement strand
GCATTGCAGTCGTCGTGGCCGTGGTTCATGCCGCCGATACCGTCCAGAAGCATGTAGGGATCCTGAGGATCAAAGCTGGACCTAAAGGCAATTTTGTCGAACGTTCTGGACCATGGCACCCGCGCACAGTCCGTGTCACGCTGCGCTTTCGTGTCATAGATAGACCGGCTCCATGGGATCTTCACCACTCCGGTGCTGTCCACCGGCTCCATCGAATCGACCGGCATTTCTCGGTCTGAATAGCTGCCCCCGAGAAATTCGCTAATCCAGCGGGCGCAGCCATCGCCGTAATGATGGACCGCGAGCGAGCAGATGTAATGGGCGTGGGAGGTGTAGCCGAGGAGGCGATCGCCGACATCACCAAATCCCGCGGCGTTGCTCAGGTTATCGGCCACCGCCAGAACCAGATCGGTGGTGAGACGGAGATTCCCGTTCCAGACGAAGTCGAGATCCGGCTTCCACATCGCGTATTTCAGCATGTGTTTGACGGTCCACCACTGGTATCCGTTGGCGTCTTCCCGTGGCTTGAAAGACCGCTCCTGCACACCAAAAACGTCAACAGCGCTTTCAAGCCAGTTCTGCACATCACCAGCAGCTTCGCCTGACAGCTTGCATCGCCGCGTGAGATACATGGCGAGGCGCAGATAGCCGAGTGTGCCATTGCTGGAGTGGTTATACATCGCGCCGACTTCCCGCACCCGTTCGGTCATCTTCGGGGCCGACCAGTACTTGTCTTCCCACAGGCACCCGATGTCATACAAAAAGGTGGCGATATCCGTGCGATCCTGCGGGGTGAAAAACGGCGACGCTTCGATACGCTCCCACGCGATCACGAGGTCCTTGATTCGGAACTCAACGCGACGTGCCGGTGCGAGGCGGTCACCGAGCTCCTGCAGCTGCTCGATGGCCAGCTTGAAGCGGCGAAGCTCGGCCTCACTGCCGGTGTGGAAGTGCGCATCAGCGGCATCCATCGCCTCCAGGATGACCGGCTCCGGGAACTGATTTATCGGCTGGTCCACATACGTGATCTTCTGGTTGTATTCCGCCCATTCATCGTCGGTGTAGCTGCGGGGTGAGTAAAGCGGGGCGGCATCGCCGCCCAGACCTGACTCAAACCGCCACGCCCACGGGAGGGTTACTGTCGCACCATCGGTGGTAAGGGCAGCCTGGAATTGCGCTGCTGCCTCCTGGAGTTGCGCGTCATGAGAGGCCCCGACGATAATCGCATTGTGCCCGGCGGTCCAGGGGTCACACACTGTGCGAATGATCCATCCACCCCGCCCGGGGTAATCGTGGTCACACAGGGCCAGTTCGCGGATATACAGCCGGAAAATAGCACGGTTGTTGTGGGCGTTGCCGACCAGGACCAGGTGCCGGTTTTGCAGTTCGGCTGCAACGTCTTCATCGAGTCCCAAAACGGTCTGTTCATTGATGATTTCAGTATCATGGCCGATTGCGACCGCGAGGGTGCGGGCTGCTGCGGCGATCTCCGGATCGTCCATGCGCGCGATTACCGCTGTCATGCTCTGCCCATCATCAACAACAACGGTATCCCGCTGTGGGGGGCGAACCTCGATGGCGTCAGCGGCCATCGCCCCGGTGGTTATGGCCACCACGGCGATGATACACAGGATCGAAAGCAGCGGTATGTCACTCGCCGGAGCGAGGCTGGTTGAGGCAGTAGCGACCACGACAGATCCCTCCAGAAGCGTCAAAGACACGGTAAACACGTTCATAGCTCAGTCCAAATACCAGCTTTCAACCAGCACAGTCTCCCTGACAGCGAGTTTCATCCCACCGTACGCCTTCAGTCTGATCCGGATCTTTGTTCGTCCCGACCACGCATGAGGGAAAAGAAAAAAATCCGAAGAGCCTGCGAAATGGTTGTGCGTTGGGCACAATGCCCGTGTGCCGGAGAGCTTCCTGATGATACAAAATATTCGCCGCACGAATGTCTGAATCCTTTGTGGCGAGAGCGCAGAGACCTCTGGCAACCGGCTGCAGCAGCATCACAGGGACCGCTGATGGTGCATGCGGCGCCTCGATATATCGCTAAAAGTGGGTCACGTTTTGCTGATTTGGGTAATGGTATTGACATTGGAGGGAGAATGTTTTAGGATTTAAGCGATTAATAAAATGATGAAACGTGACGACGCAGAAGATATTGCACGGCTTTTCAGCGCACTGGGTTCAGAAACACGCATCAGAATCCTGCAGGAACTCCACGAGCGCCAGCTCTGTGTGGGAGCCCTGGCGATGAGACTCGATATGACGCAAAGCGCCATCTCCCAGCACTTAACGGTGCTGCGCAACGCAGGGCTCGTGGCGTCGGATAAGCGGGGCAGCTTCGTCCACTACCAGCTCACTCCGACCGCTCGGGATCAGTCCCGGGCGGCATTGAATGAGGTACTACCTGAATCACAGACCAACGAAGGGAAGAGCACATGAAATTGGGCATCATCATCACTCAAACAGACCCCGAAACCGTGTTCAACACTCTCCGACTGGCCGAGTATAGCCTCCAGGAAGGTGACGACGTGCACATATTCCTCTCGGGGGAGGGCGTGGAAATTGACGAGATTAACGACGCCGATTTCAACGTCGCCGCCCAGGCACAGGCCGTGCTCGATGCTGGTGGTGAATTTTTGGCGTGCGGAACCTGCCTGAAACTGCGCGATTCCGACGGGTCAGAGATATGTCCGCTGTCCACCTTGAAGGATCACTACGAGGTTATTGCCGATGCCGACCGTGTTATCAACGTATGACATAGCAAAGGAGGTACGTTCTATGTGTGATTGCAAGGGCTGTCAGCATCCTGAGAAGCTCCAAGGGAAGCCCGAAGACTGCTCCGAGGAGCAGATTCGCGAGTGTCACGGAGACGCAGAGGGTCATCCGTGCGTTGAAGAAGCCGATGACGAGTAAAGACGGACGCACCACACCCTCTGAAAGCGAAGGAACGGAGCGATCCCG
>JBKHJK010000521.1:0-2971 GCA_046538215.1 Armatimonadota bacterium | reverse complement strand
GGTCAAAGTTTTCAATGGAGCAGACGATGACCACATTGTCCTTGCGGTCGCGCATGACCTCCAGCTCGTATTCCTTCCAGCCGATGACGGATTCTTCGACCAGAATCTGGTTCATCGGGCTGGCGTCCAGTCCCCGGGAGCAGACCTCATCGAGATCGTCCTCATGATGAACAATACCCCCGCCGGAACCGCCGAGAGTGCCGGAGGGACGAATGATCAGGGGAAGGCCAATGTCGTCGGCGATCAAATGCGCGTCACGGAGATTGGAGGCGAAGGCACTCTGCGGGACATCCATACCCGCCGCCAGCATGGCGTCTTTGAACAGCTCGCGATCTTCGGCCTTCTTAATCGCCTTGCGGGAGGCGCCGATCAGCTCGACATTGTGGCGGGAAAGTGCACCACTTTCCGAAAGCTGGAGTGAAAGGTTCAGGGCTGTCTGTCCACCGAGGGTGGGCAGCAATGCGTCCGGCTTTTCACGGGCGATGATGTCCGTCACCGATTCGATCGTCAGCGGCTCAATATACGTCCGATCGGCCATTTCGGGATCGGTCATAATAGTGGCGGGGTTGGAGTTAATGAGAATGACCTCATAGCCCTCCTCGCGGAGCGCCTTGCACGCCTGTGTCCCCGAGTAGTCAAATTCGCAGGCCTGGCCGATAACGATCGGGCCGGAACCAATGATCAGGATTTTCTGCAGGTCGGTGCGCTTGGGCATCAAAGTCCCCCATCAGCAGTTGTTTTGTGGCGTATAACGCCCCCGGTGCCTTCCAACATCAGCCCGCACAGAGGGCGCAGATTGTATGACTCAAAAAAAGACGGCGCCCATCTGGATGATGGCCACCGTTTGTATAATCGCTTTAGCATTTTCATTTTAGTTGCCTGTCGTACATTCGACCCCATATTCCCGGGCTGCCTGCACAAGTTCCTGCATCAGCTCATCGGCGGGCGGTTCGACGTCGGCCAGCGAATACGACATCCCGAGCCGCTCAAACTTCGCCTGCCCCATGTGGTGAAACGGCAGCAGCTCCAGTGGCGGAATACTGTCGAGTTGTTTGAGAAACGCGGCGATGTCCTCAATGTCGCCCGGGCTGTCGTTGAACCCCGGGATAACCGGTGTCCGCACCGTCACCTGCAGACCGTTTTGTGTCATCGCCGACAGGTTCTCCAGGATCAGCGAGTTCGACCGGCCTGTGCCCCGTCTGTGACCGGAAGGGTTGCAACTCTTCAGATCAAAAAGCACCAGATCTGTAACATCAATGATTTGCTCGAATCTTCCCCACGGTGCGTATCCACACGTGTCCAGACAGGTGTGAATACCCGCATCCTGAGCGGCCTGCAGCAACTCGCGGGTAAATTCTATCTGCTGCAAAGGCTCGCCGCCCGACACCGTCATGCCACCGCCGGAGGTCTCATAAAATGGCCGGTCTTTTTCGACGTCGACCATAACCTCTTCGACCGTTACTTCACGGCCGATTTTCTCCAGCGCATTCGCCGGACAGGCCTCCGCACACGCTCCACACACCGCGCAGCGCTCCCGGTCTATCTCAATGCCCTGCTCGTCCATGCTGAGGGCGTCATTGGGACATACGTCCAGGCACGTTCCGCAGCCGATGCAGTTGTGAGCGTAATACACGATGACCGGGTCTGCAGCCTGTGTCTCGGGATTATGACACCACAGGCACCGCAACGGACAGCCCTTCAGAAACACCGTCGTGCGTATTCCCGGGCCGTCATGGACCGCAAATTTCTTAATATCGGTGATAAGTCCGATGCTACTCATATAGGTTTAAGGAAGAACAATTCCGATAAAACAATGAACGCTCGTCTAATCAAGAAAGTTTAAAGTGAAAATAGACAAATGTCAACCGGACTACTTTCCTTATGACACCTCCTTCGAAAGTATTATCTCCACACTGTCGCCGATCCCGTAATCGTACAGATAAAAGCGGCTGTCGCCTCCCGGTGGCCCGAAGATTTCTTCGAGCTTTTCGGGGCTGAGGTTCTCTCGCAGATACAGATCGTAGTCTTTCTCTCCGTTTATCCAGCCCGAGCCGTTGATCCCCCGAAGCGGCAGTGACGCCGAGCCGTCGGCGTTTTCCACCCGAGCGCCGGCGTGGCGGCAGGCGAAATCGTACAGATTGCCATCATCGTCCACTCTGCCGGTCGCAAACGGCAGACACACGTCGTTATCAATACGTCCCGGCTGATATGCCACCGGGATGCCGGACCCCAGCAGTGAGGGTTCTTTAAGCCGCAAAACACTTGTTTCTTCGCTGCTGTGTATATCCTCGATCATGTACATCGAGCTGCGGCCCTGAGAATAGATGCGCACCCACGACTGCCGGGCCACATTATGGGAGAGAGCGGGGGAGAGGGTAATGGTCCTGACCTTCCGGTTAGTATTGACGATTTGTCCTCGATAGATGTTCTGATCGCTCCCCGGCGCGAGCGTCCCCCATGTGACATCTCGCGTGTGGGCTCCCTCCGAGCGCGTGACAACCCGCAGGCCGATGTCACGGGACCGCCCGCGGAGGAGTTCCGTCGAGCAGGGCGCGTTAATGGTGATTTCATCCACAATATCGGCGCGTTCGACCGTGATGTGAAGCGGCCATCCACCGGTGGCTGTCACATTTTTGATACGTGCTTCACCATCCGCTCGATATGGCTCCAGTACGCTCAAAAACCGCGTTCGCAGGCCTTCTTCGCCATCACTGCGGACGAAGAGGTATGGAAGCCGCCAGTTTTCCGGCCGGGCGGGGGATCGGCCGCTGCCGTAAATCAGTTCTACCGCGCCATCCACCGGCACGAGATGCAGCCGCATTCCCGCCGGCTCATCCAGCTCGTAATCCCAATCCACCATCGCATGGTCGCTCAACTCGGCCCGGCGCACGCCCGTGACATAACACATCGCATTTTTTGTCTTCTGGCCGCGTACATTGGTGTATTCGGTGTCATAGGCGACATCCAGCCC
>JBKHJK010000520.1:0-2973 GCA_046538215.1 Armatimonadota bacterium | reverse complement strand
ACCGACGTCCGAGTATGCCTGACCGCCGCATCAATCTCGGGGACGGCGAGGACGTTACCATGATTGATGCAAACCGGGACCACTGTAAGCAGGCGCGTGACAAAGGGTATGCGGCAATCTGTGGCGATGCTCAGAAAGAAGAGGTCCAGGAGGAAGCAGGCGTCGGCAATGCGAAGGCGCTGATTGCGATGACTCCCAACGCTGAAATCAATGTGCTCGCCGCTCAAATCGCCTTTCTCGTGTTTGATGTGGACGATATCTACGTCATGATTGATGAGAGAACAACCGAAGGGATGAAGACCATCCTTCACGACATCGGTGCCCTGCCCATGTGTGTGCATCCGGTGGACATGATGGAGTGGGACTATTGCGTATCGCACGGCCTCGCTGACGTTGTCGAAACAACGGTGCAAGAGCCGACAACGCTTCAAAGCTTCGTTGACCGGGATGATGATCGCGAGATGCTCCCACTGATCATCCGCCGTGAGGGCGAGTTCACCTTCCCCTGCTCGACTGTATCCCTGAAGCGGGGGGATGAGGTAATCGCCATTGAGAACGCACGGATGTGCATGATTGAGGAGTCTGCAGAACCGGTCACCTGACGACACTCGACTGGTCGTGTCATGTGCGGTGCCTGGATGTGCAAACTGAAGCACCACCAGCAACGTTCGTCCCCACACTTTCATGGAAATCTCCCCCTGCGTGTTCCCGCAGGGGGAGATTTATGTGTAGCTCTGTTTTGTTTCTGGATAGCTGGCTGGCTTCCCCGCCTCCAGTCCCGGAGGCGTCCTGAACAGCACCGCTTTCTCCGTCAACGGCGCCACCGCTGAGCAGATCATCCCGTCACATCCCTTCATGGAAACCCCGGGCGCTGGTCTGGCGCTGCACTCCAGTGCGGGCGTCCGGGGCCGAATGCGATGATGTGGTGGAGAACCCGCCCCTTCAAAAAAATTCATTGAGATGACCTGCCAGCCTTACACAGCTTCGGGCCCGGTGCGTCGTACGTGCAGTTCTCAGGCACGCAGTGCCCCCATCGAGGTTTTCCTGTTTCTCGTGCTGACCACCCCGGCACCAGTGCATCTCGCTTTTGACTGGACGCGTTTGAACGTTCACACAGCAATCCTTATATTCCATTCGTACAGCTGTTGCACGCACTGGACCGGGGTGTTAGGCGGTCGTCAACACTGTGTTACATGATTGTATCTTCCACACCGGTTCCCCGTGTAAAGGACGCCGCAACCTGCGCCGATACAGGCTATGGCCCATAATGCCGGGAGTCTCCATAGTCATAAAACACAATACCCTCAGGGGACGAACCAGTCATGAAATATTCACTGCCATACAGAGGCCAGTGCGGCAATCTATACCCGGGCGGTGATTCTGATCTGGAGACGCTGATGCACGTGCTGCAGGCCAAAGATAACTACACGGCACGCCACTGTCATCGGGTCATGGCGCTCACAGTCTCGCTGTGTGACCATCTGAAGCTTGATCAATCAGTGAGGAAACACAGTGGCCTTGCTGCCCTGTATCATGACGTCGGAAAGCTCGGTGTCACCAGCGCCATTCTCAACAAGCGACATCGGCTGAAAAAGAGCGAATGGCGTGCAATTCATGCACACCCGACACTGGGCGAAGAAATATTCGGGAGTATCGTGCCCTGTGAGCGGGTGGCCGCGATTATCAGTCAGCACCATGAAGCGTGGGATGGAACCGGTTACCCCCGGGGCCTGCAGATGACCGATATTTCTTTCGAAGCCCGCCTGCTGCACATATGTGACGTTTACGACGCCCTGACCAGCGACAGGCCCTACAGGCCCGCATACCCACCCACACAGGCCATCTCGATCATTCGAAAGGGTATTGGACAGGAGTTTGATCCGGAGATCGCAGCCGCCTTTATTCAGATGAAAGACCAGTTACGCCGGGTCGCATGAAATACAGTATCGGACACTGAGGCACAATGAATGAAGAAAGCGGCATGTCAGTAAAAGAACAGCATATTGCGGGGGCACGCGTGCGCATCCTGGTCCTGGCCTTTGCTCTGGCCATGGTGACTTCAGTCGCCATATTGACACGGTGTGCGAGTAAAAAATGCGCAGGAGCCGTCGGGAAGATGCAGGCTGACCTGCACATCATCGCCAATAAAACACAAAACGCTGTGGGGGAAGAGATCCACAGGGGTGGGCGGTCGCCGGATGAGGCGACTGCGGCGGTCTCAGAGCATATCCACGCAATGACGCGGCGGTTTTATGACTCTGTGAGGATCCGGATGGAGGAAACCAGAGGAGCAATTGCTGTAGTTTGTACCCTGGTAATGGGGGCAACATTGTTTCTTTTGTGTCTGGGGGTGTGGTTCGCACTGCACAACGAGCGCATTGTCGCCGATTCGGAGCGCCGATACCGCGAGTTGATCGAGAACGCGCTGGTGGGAGTGCTGGTGTACCAGGATGGCAGAATCCGGTTCGTCAACGAAACGCTGGCCCGGTGGGGAGGATACAGTCGTTCGGAGCTGGTAGGTCGCCCGATCCTCGATTTTGTGCATCCCGAAGACCGGCAGATGGCCCGGGAGCGTATGGAAGGCAGACAGCGTGGCGAAGATGTATCCAGCCGTTATGAGTTGCGCCTGTTGAAAAAAGACGGCAGCGCACTGTGGATAGACCTGTGGGTTCGCAGCCCCCAGAACGGGCCCGGTGGTGCAGTGACAACCAACCTCGTTGACATCACCGACCGGCGCATGGCGCAGGATGAGCTGAAGAAGTCAGAGCAGAAGTTCCGCACTTTCACGGAGAAATCGCTGCATCCAATCTGGGTCATGCAGGATGACACCATCGTGTACTGCAACTCGGCCTTCGGCTTCTATGTGGGGCTCGAAGAGGCGGAAGATGCTGTAGGCCGATCCGTGGCAAATTTCGTCCAGAAGCAGGATCTAAGTACATGCTTTCATAACTAAAGTGACGTATTCTATTGTGT
>JBKHJK010000519.1:0-2978 GCA_046538215.1 Armatimonadota bacterium | reverse complement strand
GTGCTGAACAGCACCAGGGCTGGCGCCATGAGCCGAAACAGCCCCACCGTCATGGCGAGATTCTCCGGCGTGGACACCAGGTTCGGCCACAGAAGCTGCACGATGTTTGGCGCAAATATCTCAAGCAGGGCAACGATGGCGACGATGGTGAGAAAGTGGATGTTGAAGATGATGCTGGTGATGCGCCACGCCTCGGCTTCAGAGCTTTTCAGCTTCTTGACGAACTGGGGAAGATACGTTGGTCGCAGGAGCTTTTCGATTTTCGAAAAGAACATGAAGACAATGTTGTTGTAAATAAAGTAGAAGGCGTCGGTGGAGGCCGAACTGCCGAAATACCCCGAGAGCACCATATCCTTGACGTAGCCCGCAATTTTACCCACAAAAAGAAATGCAGAGATGATGAGCGTGGCGATGGACATCTGCACGCCGGCATTCTCGTCGGAGTCTTTTGCGGGAGGACCATTCTTTTCGTCGTCCATTGCTGCCTCGCGGAGCTGTGTTGAGTGCGTTTGTAGTGAGTGGTTTTCGGTGCCGCCTACAGTTCGACCTTTTTCGCCGGCTTTTCAGGCTGACGTCCGCCCTCACCGGGGATCGGCGGCCACTGGCGCAGGCGGAGGATTTCAGCGAAGAGCGATCCGAGCTGGCGGGCGTTTTTGTTGATGTCATAGTCTCGGTGAACCAACGCCCGGCCGTTGGCACTGAGACGCTGGCGCAAATCCTGGTTCACCAGGGCCTCTTCGAGGTATTCAGCAATCTGCTGGACGTCTCCCGGCCCGGCCAAAAGACCGGTCACACCGTGCTCGATAAGCTCGCTGATGGCCCCAACATCGGTCGCCACCGTCGGAATGCCGGTGGCCAAGGCTTCGATGAGGACATTCGGCAGCCCGTCACGGTCGCCTGAGGCGGCGACAATGGGCGTCAGGGCAAATACGTCCGTCACCCGGTACACCCCCCTGATCTCTTCCTGCGGAAGCACTCCCGGCATGTGCACACGTTCGGCCAGGCCGAGACCGTTCAGCAGACGCTCGAGTTCCTCACGCAGCGGGCCTTCGCCGATAATCGCCATCTCAAAGTCAACGCCGTTCGATGCTAAAATCGCCGCAGAACGCAGCAATATCGGAAAGCCCTTCTTCTCCACAAGCCGGCCGACGGAGGTCAACAGCGGGGCGCCGTGGTCAATGTGGCGACCGGGATTGAATTCGTCAAAATCAAGTCCGTGACGGATCACCCGGATTTTGGCTGTTTCCATGATCCCGTGTTTTTTCTTCAAACTCTTTGCGCCGTATTGCGTGCAGCAGGCGACGAACTCGGAGCCAGCCACTTTCACCTGCATCATCCGCGCTTCATCGGTGAAGATATCCCGGGCATGGCAGCTCATGGAAAACCCCACTCCCAGCATCTCCGCCAGCACCAGTCCGGCGGTTGCGGGAAAGGTGGCAAAATGGGCGTGAATGTGGCGCATCTGGCCGCTGGGGACCTCCATCTTGAAGTAGCAGGCGGCGATGAAGGCAGTGAACAGTTCTTTGATCGCGCCCGGTTCGCGAAGCGCGTGGCTGATAACAAACCGCAAAGCCGCCAGGAAACCGAAGGGGCCGTGCAAGGGCGCCATGACCAGAGCCACAAGACTGCTGAAAGCAAGGGGATGAGGGCGATAGACGGTTCTTTGAGCCAGATGCCTCGCGCCTTCGTGCACCACGGTATCGCCGGGCGAGTGCATGGACAGGGGAGTGATCCGGAAGCCCAGCTTCTCAAGTGCTCGAATTTCGCGGAGGATGAAAGTTTCGGACACACTGGGGAACTGTCCGAGAACGTAAGCCAGTCGGGCTCGGGGCTCCGGGGCAGCGTCAGCCACCTGCAACCTCCTCGTACAACTCAATGACCGTGCGAGCGTGTTCGTGCCACGAAAACTGCCGGACAAACTCCCTGCCGGTTTTGGCGATTTGAGCACGTGCCTGTTCGTCTTTCAAAAGCCGCCGCAGGACTTCAGCGAGATTCTCGGCGGATCCGAGCGGGACGACCTGCGCGACCTGTCCGGCCAGCTCCGGCAGCGCTCCTCCGTCGGATACCACGGCGGCGGTCGCACATCTCATCGCCTCCAGCGGCGGAAGCCCCACGCCTTCGTACAACGACCATTGTACCAGAATGTCGGCCAGAGTGTACAGAACCACAAGATCCTCCTGTGCCACCCAGTCGGTCACCCTGATCCGCTCGCGATACGGACTTTGCTCGATCCGCTTCAGGTCCTTCCGGCACTTCCAACCCTTTCCGCCCGCAAGGATGAAATGGTGGTCTATATCATCGGCGACACGCTCAAAAGCCTCCACCATTCCGGCGATATTCTTTTTCGGCTCAATGTTGCCAACGTACAGAATGAACTGCTCGGGGAGGGAATATCTGTCACGCACCTGCTGCAGGCGTTCGGGGTCTTCGACGCGTTCAAACTCCTCGCCAATCCCAAGCGGCACCACGCGAATTTTCTCTGTGACCTCAGGAAAGCGCCGCCGGATTGCATCTGCCGTCGTCTCACTGGGAGCGATAACAGCGGATGCTGCCCGGATACTTCGCGGAAGCCGAAGCCGAAAATGCAGCGCGTTTGCGGTCTTGCACCACTGCGGGAAGTCCAGCGCGATGAGGTCATACACCGTGAGCACCGACGGCCCGGACCAGCTTTCCGGAAGAATATAGGCGGGGGCGTGGAGGATGTCACAGTCTCTCTTTTTCAACTGGCGGCCCAGAAACAGCGTCTCATACAGCACCCGTCCGGGCCGGTAACTCGCATAACCCGGGGCGGGAACAGGGGTGAGGCCGGCCATCTGTCGGGCGCGTGTTTTGAATCTGGAGGTGCACACCAGACCCACCTCGTGGCTGCTGGCCTCTGAACCGAGCGACAGAGCGAGGTGTTCGACGGCGGTCTGGACGCCGCTGTGACGCCCGCCGAGGACGAGGCCGTCAACCGCAATCTTCAAAGCCCCCACCCC
>JBKHJK010000518.1:0-2984 GCA_046538215.1 Armatimonadota bacterium | reverse complement strand
GAGCGCGTGGGTACCAGCACCTCGTCATTATCCTGCGTGTACATCATGAGTGAAAGCATAATCTGCTTGACGTTGCTCAGACAGCTTGACTGCCGCGCCTTCTCCCGGGCCCGCGCGAAGACCGGGAACAAAATCGCCGCCAGGATGGCGATAATCGCAATGACAACAAGCAACTCAATCAATGTGAACCCTTTGCGCCCAAACATCTTCCATTCCTCCAATAAACGCGTATTCTGCACACCCTTCCGGGCACAGTGTACCATACGCATGAGCCAAGAGCAAGACCCATAATCATCGGTATTTCAGACGCTCACACCCGCTCACCCCGGTTTTCGAACAGCGCATTTGGACGAGCTGCGCGCTCACTGGCTCACCCAAACAGCGGGCGGGACTTCCCATGAATACAGATGCACTCCCGCACCGAAATACAGACGGCCGCCGAGATACGCGCCGCCGTTATACAGGTCTCTGGGCGCTTCGGCGGTCTTCCTCAGCTCGTATGTCTCCGGGTCAAGCTGCACAATCCCATTTTTGAACAGCAGGAAGATCCGGCCATCAGGCGTCTGTATGAAGATGCGCGGCGCCTGGGCGTGGACGGTCTCGCCGAACTCCGGCTCCACATTCACCTCGTGTACGATCGCCCGCTGTGCGGGATCAAAGACGAAAAGGCGCGTGCGGTCGGCAATTCCAAAGACGACGCCCTCGGGGCCCACATGCAGGTCGCAGTAGCGCTCAGCGCCGTCCAGGAGAGTGTCATGCCACAATAGCTTTCTGCTTTCAGAATCCATGAGGAAGAGCTCGGCGACATCGGCCTTTTGGACCCCTCCGCGGGCGGGCTGGATGGAACTGCCGCCGACGATGGTTCCGTGGGGCAGGGCCTCCAGGCTGGCGATACAGTGCCACGGCAGCAGATCCTCGTGGGGGATGACTTCGACGGCCTCGCTATGGCGATCGTAAAAAACCAGCCCTCCGCCGGTGGAGCCGTAGCCAGGCATGCCGCCGTAGATGATCTGCCGGCCGTCGGGATGAGCGAGAAGTGTGTAGGGTCTCTGGGCCTGCCGGTTGGCGTCTGAGTTTCGCACCAAAAAGCGGGGGTTGCTGTTGGGATCGCCCGTCGCAGGCTCGGTCCATTCTCTTGATGGATCCCACTGCAGCAGATCGCCGTGGGCGTAGGTGGCCACATAAAACATATCATCCGTGGAGGTGACAGCGTTCCACTGCTTCGGGCTGTCGTGGCGGACCCATGTATCTGCTTGTGGATCGTAGTTGAAAAAGCGGTGCGGGATATACGTCCCCCCTGCCAGCGTTCCATCGGGGGCCGCAGCGACACCCATGCCGACGTGGCCCTCGGCACTGGTCTGAAACTCCATCTCCCGGGTCTCCCCCGTTTCGGGGTTTTCCACGACCAGCCGTCCCTCGACCAGGTCGAGTTCCTTCACGCGCTCGCCGTTGGGCAGGTCCCGGTGTTTGAGGCCCTGGTGGCCGGCGATAATCGGTTTTTCGTCAATTTCCGGCTCGACATCAAGCTTTGCGGCCTGTCCATCATACAGCAGATACCACTGGCGCGGGTTGCCATCGGCTGGTGTGCGAGCGTACACCTTCCCGTTCCTGTCTCGATAGAGCCTCATGCCGATCCGGGTTTCCTCCAGCGGCATTACCTCGTCTTCTTCAATGGCGCGGCTCACCTCACCGGTGTCCGGGTTCAGCATGAAGATCTGTCGGACGGCCAGGCCGATGGCGATGTAAATCCACCCCCGGTCGTCGGCTTGGATCTGGCCGGGGAACTGCAGACTGGGGTGATCGTGCAGCTTCCCCCAGTTGCGAAACTCGCCCGTTTTCGGGTCATAGCTGACGACGTACGAATCGAAGCTGAGCGCGGCCCAGATGACGCCATCGTCATCCTCAGTCATGCTCCGGGCCGTCAGTGGCGGCCCCTCCTGCACGACTGTAAACTCTCGCTTCTGGGGATCAAACTCCAGGAAATGGCTGCCGAAATAGGTGTAATACCGACCATTGCTGCCGAGCACCGAGGCGTAGTGGTTGCGCCCGCTCATCGGCCTCGGTATTTCCTCGATTTCACCAGTCCACGCATCAATGACCGCAAGCGCATAGGCCCCACGGTGGTCGAACAGCCACGCCAGCACAACCGGATCGCCCGCTGCGTCTTCGCTGCAAACCATGCCATAGCAGCGGGCAGCGTGCGAAAAGGGGCCGTGATCCCGAAAGCCGTTGTCCAGTTCCGTCGTTTGGGCGATTGTGGTGTGTGTTGCGATTGCAAACATCAGCAGGCACACTATTATCGCCTGGATTATCGGCAGGGGCAGGTTTGCTGTCATGGGAGCACATCCTCCACGAGTGCGGTCATTTGCCGCCGCGATGACGATTCGAACCGACCACGGTTATCAAAACATCCACAGCCATGCTGCTGCCGGGCACAGGCCACATTGCCCTCCGGGCCCCGCCCGCTCCAGAAACAGATCATGGATTGTGAAGCGGTTGTCATTCACGGTAATATTGCCGACAGGGTTCCCAAGGTCCTTCCCCTGGGCGGATTTGCAGATATGAATGCAGATTACACCGATGCTGCCCGATTGTGCGCTGCCGCGGCGGAGGCAGGTTTTGTGGGGTAACGATGAGAACTAAACACCGTCGCGTCGTGCGGAGGGTGTGATTCTTGACGTGCGTGCGAGGTGAGCTTCCATGTCCGGAGATATACCGACCGACGAACACACTACGGGTTCTTCAGGCCAGCTCCGCCGGGAGTTGACGCTGCTGGCACTGGTCGCCACGGCCGTCTGCACCGTCATCGGCGGTGGCATCAACGTTCTCACCGTCGAGATTCAGCAGAAAATCCCGGGGATCGCCGGGATGGTCCCGTGGGCCTTTGCGCTGGGCGTGGTACCTGCGGTGTTCGCGGCGTTGTGTTACGGCGTTGTATCATCGGCAATGCCGCGTGCCGGCGGCGACTATGTCTATATATCCCG
>JBKHJK010000517.1:0-2989 GCA_046538215.1 Armatimonadota bacterium | reverse complement strand
GGCCTGGTATTCAAATACATGCACGTCACGTTTCTCGCCGTCTCTGTCGGTGTACTGCTTCGAAAAGACGGCTTCGTGCTCGAAACCGAACTCCCTGATGATCTCGATCCGCTCGTGGGCCGCACCGTCGGCATAGCACTGGACTTTGCCGTCAGGGATTTCAATTGCCTCCAAAAGATGGCGGGACTGTTCGACGTATGCCGGATGGACAAACAAATCAAGCACCTGCGGTCCGGCCGGCCATTTTTTGTCACGAGCGACAAACGCGTGCCCGACAACGGCTTCCGTCTCCGCGATCTGCATGACGACACATGGGCCTGCATTGTCCTGCTTCATGTCTCTGCGCAGTTTGCAGTAGGCACTTTCGTACGAGCTGTGGCCGAACTGGCCGTACACGTACCCCCGCAGGTTCCAGCCTTCACTGACCTGGTAGAGGGCGTTCAGAAGCGGCCAGTCCTCCCACCGCGTCTCGCGGATTTGCGTATCCCCCTCGACGAAAAAATTCCGTGGATACTCTTCGTCAGGCGCCCACACCATTGAACCCGTCTGTCCAATGGGGCGGAACCCATAGTCGTGATAGATCCAGAAGGGCGGTGTGTCATAGCCGGTTCCCAGATACATGGCCCGCCCCTGCTGCTGGCGGAAATCCTCGCACACCGCATGCATGAGGCTACTGCAGACGCCCTTTCGACGGTGGTCGGGATCGGTAAACACGTGCTGCAAAAGCCCCACCGGCCGCTTCAGCGACTGGACGGTGGTGATGTTTCCGACGATCTCTTCGTCGAGCTCGACGATGAAGAAATTCATGGTCAGCTCGTCGAGGCCGCTTTCGAGCGCCTGCTGCATGGGGTCTTCCCACAAATCGCCCTTGTGGCTCAAGCGGCGCAGGAGACGGGATTTATAGTCCGGCTGGGGGCAGATAATCTTGTACAGCTCAGCATCTTCGCCGGATTTGAGTCGAACTGTGCCGATATTGTGAACCATGGTGGAGGCCTCTTACTGTTCGTGTGGTGATGTGGAGGGGAGCAAAATCTCTCTGTGAACGCCAATTGTGAGTATGTCGCCTACGTAGTGAGTTCCTTCAAGCCATGCCGCCAGTTCCGGTCGTGGGCGGGCTTTGAACGTGTCCATCCAGGGGTTGATCTCACCACCCGTGAAACCGATGTTGATGGCCCCCTCACTCTCTTCCAGCCGCGGGGGATCCTCGCTTCCGGTGAGGCGCTCGACCACTCCGGGCTCCAGACCTGCACTGTACGCTTCGACCACCACTCTGTCACTGCCGGACATCACGCGGGTGATGACGAATTTCGCCTTGAGCGTGGACCAGTCCGGCTCATCCACGGTGCCGAAGTCATTGGTGAAAAACTTCTCCGCCACCCACAGCCGGTCACCGGCCGCCGGTTTGACATTCGATTTGAAGGAGAAACGCCCGCTAATTTCTTCGGTGCCCAGGACACCGTGATATGCGACACCAGCATCCTCATCCGCACCCCAGAAACAGATATCCGACAGGTTCGGAGACCACGAACACCCGTTGATCCTTCCGCCCTCCGGTGCAGCAACCTCCCGAGGTACGGGAGTATGGGTCGGGGACACGTACAGCCTGCCCTCCGTGGTGTAGGCCACTGCGCTTTGGTCCGGACAGATGGAGGCCGCGGTGACATTTTCGTCAATGATGACGCCAGTGGTGGGGCCCGTGTTGAAAATGAGATTGCCGTCCCGGTCGAGTTCGAGCGGGCTTTCCGGCTGCGGAGGATCCGCCACCGCATTGACTGCCACCAGTCCCGGCCCTGTTGCGCGGACTTCAAAAACGGACATCCCCTCATCGGTGGACAGGTGGGCGCTCACCCACCCCGGCTCCGTCCTCCGGAGGTTTATCCATTGTCCTGCCTCTGCAGCGTCCAGTTCCCGGGAGCTTCCGCCCTGCAGCGACCGCAGCAAAAGAGGCACCGGCTCCTGCGAATTGTTGGCGTAAACGATGATCTCATCCGTGAGCCACGCAAGCGGCATGGCCCCGGACATCGGCAGCGGTCGTCCGAGGGTCGCAGTGGTCGGGCCGTCCATATTGAACACGGTCAGTTCGGCGGTTTGTGCGCTGTCGGAGGTTTTCTTCCAGTATGCAATTCGCCGGCCCGCAGGGGCGAGGCCGAAATTCTCGGCCGCAGGGGCGTCAAGTGCGCATGTACCACCACCGGGGCCGGGGTGGATGATGATGTGCGGAGAGTCTTTTCTTTCTCCAGCCAATACCACCCTCCGGCCCTCGGAGAACCACTCAGCCCGGCTGACGGACAGGTCTCCGACTTTTGACCGGTTCAACAGCACAAGCTGCGCGGTCTCCTGCTCGGAGAGCGCAAAAGACATTACCGGCAGTATGAGGGCCGCTGTTGCCGCCACCAGGCATGGCCAGAACAAGCGCATCGTCACCACTTCGCCGTCACCTACGCCGAATAGGTGCTGTATCACCCTTCTGCAGCGGTGCCGGGTTCTCCTTCTGGCTACAGTTCGAGGTATTCATGCAGCGCCTCCGCCACGCCTTCAGCGGCAGATTCAGCGACGTAGTCGGCGCTCTGTTTGACCTCCGCGCAGGCACCCGGCATCCCGATACCAATCCCCGCCTCCTCGATCATCGGCAAATCGTTGAGTTGATCCCCCATCGCCATGGTGTGCTCAAGGCCGACGCCGAGCTGCTCGGCGAGCCATGCCAGCGCATGTCCCTTCGTGGCTTTCGGGTTGAGGTATTCGATGTATTCGGGGAGGGACCGGGTGACATAGAGCCGCCCGTCGAAACGCTTGACATCGCGCTCCACCAACCTCTCGATGACGTGCGCTTCGTCCGCCAGCAGCAGCTTTGTGGGAGCTTTTCCGTGAAACCGCCGCAGATCGCCCACCGGCTTTGCCGTGTCTCCTGTACGGTCAAGATACTGCCAACCCCACCGGTGCATGTGTGTGACATACAGGTCATCTTTGAGGAAATAGAACAGGTTGTAGC
>JBKHJK010000516.1:0-2993 GCA_046538215.1 Armatimonadota bacterium | reverse complement strand
TGCTGGAAGAGTGGGATCTCGCTGAAGGCACGATTCTTGACTACTTCAAGGTGGATCCTCAGAACACGGACGGCCCTGCGGTCGCCTACGAGGGCTCATCGGCTGTTGTGCGGCGCAACTCGACGGTGGGACAGCGGTATCTGAGACAGGTTTACTCCGAACTCTCATTCATCGAGCGAGTCAACAGGTGGTTCGTGGATATCCTCTCACCCAACCGCCACCTGGTCATGGTGCCGATGGGAATGCTGGGACCAACGCAGGCTTCGCAGGTCAGCGCCGCGCTCACGGGAGCAACGACCACCAAGCGCGTCGCGGTTATTGGCGCGGTTTTCCCTGAATGGATTGATAGCGTTCCTACAGATCACTCATCGCTAAACCGGTGCTATCGACTGGCCGATGACCCACCTGATCCCGATATTCGCGAATACCCGATGGCGGATAACGGTGCGGTGCCACATCAATGGTCTCCGGCCGCCTATGCCGACACCCCCGGCGGCCCCATGCAGGATGGACGCCCTCAGGGCCTGAGCTACAACCAGACCAACTGGCCGGCCCGGGGCAACGCCTCAAACTGGGATAACTTCGAATTCCGTGGCCGATGGTGGGACGAACTGTTCAATCGTTCAAATCCGCTTTCCATGACACAGTTTTATTACTACAACTCGCACACAAACGTCACTATCGAGGGCGAACGTGACGACATCTACGGCTGGTGGCGAAGCCATCACAAACTCAACCGCTACAGGGGCCAGCCCCTGGATAGCGACAGTGATACTGTGGAATATGAGCCGGGCACACCGATCATCCGCCCGCTGGATGACGGCGATGCCCAAAATGAGATCGTGCGCGCCAGCCTCAATCTGGATGACAGCGGGCGCGAGCAGCTCACGATCCTCTTTGAGCGAGACATTACATCCCGCCCCGGTGTCACTCTCCGGGCGATGCAGCCTGAGGGCAATGACGAAGATCCGGCGATGGTGACCGTCCAGCTGGTGAGCGGTGACTGGACGATGGACCCCTACGACAACCGCCGCCACACCTGGGTCAACGACAGCGGATGGGAATATGAAGATATCCACCCTGATGAAGATGAAGAGGACTTCGAACTCTGGAGTGGTCGTAGCTGGGAGGTCACTTATTCAGGCGACACCTGGGACAGCAGCCGCACACACTACCGAGACCAGGACCGCGGGTGTGGCGCTTTGCCAGATACGTTGTTCACCAGGAATGACGTGTGGGCGCGCAGCACCAGTGACTTCCAGGCCTGGGATGCATGGCGCTCACAGCACGGACGACCCGAGCAGATGATCTTTGGCGACGGCGTCGCCATGCCCGACGGGTATGACGGCGGCTTCGGCAACAGGCTGCACTGCTTTGACTACTACGTGCACGACCACGACCCCGATGCCCGCGATGCGCCGTACCAGCTAGAAAGCCTGGATACCAGATCGGGCTATCGTGACGACATTGGTGGGACGCGAGAGGGCACGAGACGCCCCCGCGAATATCCATTTGATATCGGCCCCAACGACCCTCACAACCAGGGTTTCAGCCCCATGCAGCCGCGCCACAGCGCCCAGGGTATGCGGGCGGACGTCACAGCCGTCATGCTGGATCACGGTGTTGATATCTCAACGGTCGGCTATGACTCGCTGGCCTTCCTCTTTCCAACAGACGGCGACGACATCATCCCCCATGCGTCCGGCGGAGTTGTATTCCTGCCGGAGAGTCCGAACATGAAACTGGCGGCTCATGAATTCGGACACGCTCTCTTTGGTTTCCAGGACCTCTACGATAACGATCTGTACAACAACATGGCTAACCCTGACACCGATCCTCAGCACGACGTCGGCCTCGCGATCGGCCCGTACAGCCTGTACGGCGGTGGCGAGGTCCCCGACCTGCCGCTGGGGCGGCTTGATGCGTGGAATAAGATCAACAGAGGCTGGGTGACCCCGCGAGATGTTACGGACGATCTTCCGAACGTCAACATCCCGGCGATTGACGGCAGCCCGGCCGGCGATCCAGTCGTCTTCAAGGTCCCTGCCAACCCGTATTACATTCTCGAAGATGTACCCGAAGGAGCATGGCAGGAATATTATCTTATCGAGAACAGAAACAAGATTGATAACTACTTCAATGATTACGGGCGTGAGGGGCTCTATATCTACCACATTGATAGACGCGATTTCCATTATCGTGCGCGGGCCCAGACGACGTTCCAGGTGTGTGAGGAGGCCTACAGCGTAGCGATGGTGCAGGCCGATGGCCTGAGGCACCTCGAACGGTACGGCGCGCCCGAGAGCCCGAATTTGATCGACTATACGGAACTGTCCAACGACGAGCAGAACGCACTGTGGCAGGGCGACCCGTTCCCCTATGATTACGGTGACGGGGTAATCCGCGATTTCCACCAGATAGCGCAGTATATCGGGCAGGAGAGCTCGCACCAGTATTCGCCCAAAACGTGGAGTCATGGTGACGTAGAAACAACGCCTGACACCGCTGTCATCAAGCCGGATACAGCGACCGACAACTTCGCGCGTATCGTTAATATCAGTAATGCCGGTTCGACGATGAGCGCAGACATATTCGTCAAGCCCCGCGAGGTCATCGTGACAGATGCAGCCGGAGAACCCGCCGACGGAGGCGGCACCATCGGCGATACGCTCGCCAACGGCGCGGAGGTCGTCCAGCAGGACGAATGGGCAGATCCGTACGGTTTCATGGCGCTGAAGTTCGACAATCCACAATACGAGGGTGGCGGCAATTTCCGCTACATGTCAAAAGGCGAGGTTGTCATCAACAGTATGGTCATCCGGGAGTCAGGAACTGCCGACTGGGACGGTGAACGACACCCAGCGGTGGAGGAAGCGTATCTGTATCTCGAAACCAGCTCCACCCCCGACGGCTTCCAGCCGAATTCGGACAGCCTCCTGGGGGCCTGTGAGATCAAGCCCCACAATGATCCGAGCATTGATCTGCCGATCAAC
>JBKHJK010000515.1:0-3003 GCA_046538215.1 Armatimonadota bacterium | reverse complement strand
CCTGCAGAGCCTCCGTATCAATCTCGGGTTCGCCGCTGGGCTCATCAGGAGTTTGATCCACGATTTCGTAATCGCTTTGCTCAAACACCTCGAAGGGAAGCGTGTTGCGGCATTTGGGATAGTTGCTGCATCCCAAAAACTTCCCTCGCCTGCCGTGGCGGACGATCATCCAGCCGTCGCACCGGCCACAGGGCATATCTGTCGCCTGGGCTTTCGGCAGCGGCTTTCCATTGCGATCAACCTTCTCAGTATATTTGCACTCCGGAAAGCCGGAACAGCCAATGAACTTCTGACCCCGCTTATTGTGGCGGTACAGCAGTGGCTTGCCACATTCGGGACATTCCCGCCCCACCTCTTCGGGCTCCTGCTGGGGCAGAATATCGTCAAGCATGTCCTTTGTGTAATCACATTCGGGATAATTTTCACAGCCCGCAAATTTACCGTACAGCGAGTATTTCTCGACCAGCCGGCCGCCGCACTTCGGGCATTTTTCGCCCTCCACGATCTTTGGCTCCGCCTCACTGGCGCTCTCGACCTCTTCGTCGAAATCCTCGTAGAATTCCGCCAGCACCCGGCGCCAGTCAATTTCACCGGCCTGGACCGTGTCCAGCTTCTCCTCAATCCTCGCAGTGAAATCCACATCAATAATATGTGGAAAGTGTTCCACGAGATATTCGTTGACCACCAGGCCCAGCGGCGTGGGTATGAAACTCCGACTGCGCATGACCACATACTCTCGATTGCGCAGAGTTTCGATCGTTGGTGCGTAGGTACTGGGACGGCCGATTCCGTTCTCCTCCAGCTCCCGCACCAGGGAGGCCTCGGTGTATCGTGCCGGAGGTTTGGTGAAGTGCTGCTCAGGGATGACCTCGACAAGGTTCAGGGTCTGGCCTTCCTCCAGCCCCCGGAGGATCTCTGCCTCTGCCTCGTCACGCTGCTGCGGCTGAACCGCAAGGTATCCCGCGAACTTCAGTACCGATCCGGTTGCCGTCAAAGTGTATTCATCAGCACTGATAGCGACACTGACCTGCTCATAAACCGCCGGGCTCATCTGGGAGGCCACAAAGCGTCGCCAGATCAGCTCGTACAGCCTGGCCTGGTCGCGGTTCAGCAGCTTCTCCATTTGTTCGGGCGTGCGGTTGACACTGGTGGGGCGCACAGCCTCGTGGGCCTCCTGAGCTCCCGCCGGTTTCTCGTCGCTGCTACCCTTGCCCACAAATTTCTTCCCAAAGCGATCGTGGATCAATGAGACCGCCTGTTTGCGTGCGGACGCCGAAATGCGGGTGGAGTCCGTGCGCATATAGGTGATGAGACCCTCTGCACCCTCTTCAGTATCAACGCCTTCGTAAAGTTGCTGGGCGATCATCATCGTCTTGCGCGCGGTAAAGCCCAGGCGGTTGGCGGCGTCTCGCTGCAGCGTGCTGGTGCGGTACGGGGCTTTCGGAGTTCGCCGCTTCGTCTTCTTTTCTATCTCCGCGACGCAGTATTGCGCCTCCTGCAGCGCTTCGACGTGGGGCGTCACCTGGTCTTCATTTCCAAGCTCAAGGTCCTCGCCCTGATAGCTCTTGACGGCTGCTTCGATCTGTTCTTCGGTGTCTTCCACTGAGAGAGCGACATCAATACTCCAGTATTCCTCGGGTTCGAAGGCCGCGATCTCAAATTCGCGTTCGCAGATGAGACGGAGTGCGACGGATTGAACCCGACCTGCGCTCAGAGATGATTTGCGCCCCTTGCCGCTGATCCGCTCCCACAGCAAAGGACTCAGCCGATAGCCCACCAGTCGGTCCAGGATGCGCCGGGCCTGCTGCGCGTTCACCCGGTCCATGTCAATTTCTCCGGGATGTGCCAGCGCCTCTGTGACAGCCTCTTCGGTGATCTCGTTAAACTCGATCCGGCGCGCGTTCGGGATATCGAGGGCATTCATCAAATGCCACGCAATCGCCTCACCCTCGCGGTCGGGGTCGGAGGCGAGATATACTTCCTCGACATCCTTCAGCGCGTCCTTAAGTTCCTTAACGGTACTTTTTTGGCGAGGTATGGTCACATAGCGTGGTTCGAAGTCGTTCTCCACGTCCACCGCCATTTCGCCTTCCGGCAGGTCGCGAACGTGCCCCATCGAGGCGAGGATTTCGTAATCGTCCCCCAAAAAACGGCTCAGTGTGCGGGTCTTGGTCGGTGATTCAACAATAACTGCTTTCTTTTTCAATTCTCACACCTATGCAATTCCCCCGTCACCACACAGGTCGGCGCGGGCGATATGGATATAGATTTAATGCGGTGTTTTGACATACATGTTGCCGGGAAATCTACGAACAAGCTCTTTCATTTCCATCATCATGAGCGTCGAGTTAAGGCTGGCAACGTTCATCCCCGTAGCTTCTGCGACGGCATCCACGCTGACTGGTTCGTGGCTGAGTGCGTCCATGATTGTCTGCTCCTCGGCCGTGAGTTCGATTTCCTCGGTCTTTTCGGCCGAACGCATTGGCACAGCGTCGAGCATGATTCCCAGCCCTTCGACGATGTCCTCAGCCACTTCGACGAGGTTTGCGCCGTCTTTGATCAGTGCATGACAGCCCTTACTGTTTGCATTATTGACATTTCCGGGCACTGCGAAAACCTCGCGTCCCTGTTCAGAGGCCAGCCGAGCGGTGATCAACGCCCCACTCCGGGCCGGGGCTTCGGCCACAACCACCCCCAGCGACAGGCCGCTGATGATCCGGTTGCGCGCTGGGAACCTGTGCCGCAGCGGCTGTGCTCCCATGGCATACTCGGTGACCACAGCGCCGTTTGCAGCAATTTCGTCACGCAGATCCCTGTGAGAACGGGGATAGGTCACATCGGGTCCGCACCCCAGGACGGCAACTGTTTTGCCCCCGCCTCCCAGCGCACCCTGGTGGGCCTCACCGTCTATCCCCTCAGCCATGCCGCTGACGACTGTAAACCCACGACGGGCCATGTTTTGTGCCAGCCGTCGGGCCACCTGGCGCCCGTACGGCGTACATT
>JBKHJK010000514.1:0-3007 GCA_046538215.1 Armatimonadota bacterium | reverse complement strand
TCATAGTCCTGCACATACATTGCATGTGCGGTCGCAAGCTGCTTGACGTTTGAAAGACAGCTCGATTGCCGCGCCTTCTCGCGCGCCCGCGCAAAAACCGGGAAAAGTATTGCCGCAAGTATCGCAATAATCGCTATGACCACCAGCAGCTCGATAAGTGTGAAACCTTTGCACCTCATGTGACCCACACCTCTCCATTGTATTATCCTGTCATAAGATTATTCGCCACCCACCCTGCTAAACCCTCCTGCATCTAACAAGTCCGCCCCTTATTCACACGCGTGGCTCACCCGTGTGAGCGGATGAGCCATGGTTCCGTGCACCGAATTGTGGCAGCAGACTTTACCATTCAATTCCCAGGCAGAACTCGCCACCGCCGTTATCGGATTCGTACTCCACCTGCATCCTCCCGCCCACGGGCACCGTGTACTGCTGCCCCTTGACGGTGACGGTGAAGTCGGTGCCGCTTTCGACGGCGTCGGCGAATTTCCGCAGCTCCTGGACGAATCGCTGTGCATCCACATATTCTTCGACATCAAGTTCGTCGGCCATTTGTATCAGCTCCCTGACGGAATCGAGCGGGTTGTTTCACAACGCGGATCGGTCGCTGCTGCCGGTTTGGCGAGGGGACCTTCGCACGCCCGCGTAATAATGCCTCATGCAAGTTGCATCTGTGCAAACGGGCTGGACTCGGTCCCTTTCAGCGTTTCAAAAACGTTTATGAGCCACTATTACTAAATACCCAAAACTCCCCGTGGCTCGGCCTGAGGCCTGCGTCACTCAGCAGGGCTCAGGTGAGAATTGTGTCGTCGCGGTCTTCAATTCTCAGCTTCCAGCCCGAGTCACTCCGTTCCATCTCCGGCCCACAAAAACAGTTGCGGCCCGTTGTCTTATACAGACACGGGCCGCAGGTTCTCGTTCACTTTGAGGACTCATCGCTTAGTTCGGGATGCCGTAAAACTCCGGATCGCCGTCGTAAATGCTGCCTCCCATCGAGATCCGATACAGGTCGTAGCTGTGTCCGCCGATGTCGCTCCAGGTGCTGCTGGTTCCTGTGCACTTGACGACCTTCGCATGGCCGTCCACGAAGTTGGCGTTTACCATTTCGTTATGCCGCGGGATCACACGCCCTTCGATACCGCCGCCATCAACGGTTAGGTCGCCGTCATACATCACAACGGTCTCTGAGGGCCTGTTCACTCGCGCCAGGGCGACCACTGCGTCGCTGGCACCTGTCAGCGGGTTCGACGGGCCGTCCTCAAACACCGCGAAGTTGAAGACATAGCTCGTTTCATCAAAGCCCGCTGCAATCGGCATACCCAGCCCCTGCAGCTCGGCGGCTGTCAATGTCGCCTGCTCTGACGGGCAGTTGAGAATCTGCTCGTTTTTGATATACGGCATGATGACATGGTAGGCCGAATACGCCTGCGTCCCGCTCAGATACACCGACATGGGGAACGTCTCATCATAGTCCTGCGCGTACATCTGAACGGACAGCGCCATCTGCTTGAGATTGCTCAAACAGCTTGTCTGGCGAGCCTTCTCCCGCGCTCGTGCAAACACCGGGAATAAGATAGCTGCCAGGATAGCAATGATTGCTATGACCACCAGCAGCTCGATAAGTGTGAAGCCTCTACTTCGTCTCATCAGTCGGCCTCCTTGTACAGCACATTTTTATTGCATTGTGTATTCTTCGCCAACCACCTCCCGGCCTCCACACGTCCACATAATAACATAATACTGGTTTTATTGTTCCTGAAAAAGTATTATTCTAAACCCTGGCTTTCCCTCCACCTGGACAGGGTGAAAGCCGCACGAGCTGAACACACAGGCAAATTATGCCGTCCCCTGGTGCCTTATTACAACGGAGATATGACTATGAAACGATCAACACTCACCTTAAGCATATACGCCGCACTCAGCATCTGCCTGCTCATCAGCCTGTGGGGCTGCACACCCCGGGAGGCCCCTCAACAGGACCGGTCGCAGAAAATCACGGCCGTCGTCAGCATCCTCCCGCAGAGGTTCTTTGTACAAAGAATCGGCGGCGATCACGTGGATGTTGAGGTCCTCGTCGGCCCCGGAGCCTCACCGGCCACATACGAGCCCACGCCCACGCAGATGGCGGCGCTCGAAAAAGCCGATGTCTATTTCCGCATCAACATGCCGTTTGAGGATTCGCTGCTGCGACAGATTCGCCGATCCTTCCCGGATCTGTGGGTGGTGGACGTCTCGCGTGACATCCAGCTCCGCCCGATTGACCGCTTTGAGACCGTTGGCGCAGATACCGACGAAGGCGCCGACCATGCCGGGCAGCGCATGGACCCGCACGTGTGGCTCGATCCGACGCTCGCTGCAACGCAGGCCCGGACGATGACCGACGTCCTGTGTGAACTCGCCCCGGAAAAGACGGACACCTTCGAGGACAACCTGCACAAGCTCCTGACCGATCTGGATCGGGTCACCCATCAGGTTGCAAACATGATAGTACCCATCAAGGGCAGGGAAATCCTCGTCTTCCATCCCGCCTACGGGTATTTCGCCGAATATTTTGGCCTCCATCAGGTGGCCATCGAGGTGGAGGGGAAATCACCCGGTCCCAGACAGCTTGCGGAGATCCTCCAGCACGCGCGCGACAATGACATTCAGGCGCTTTTCGTCCAACCGCAGTTTTCGTCCACCGCCCCTGAGGCGATCGCTGCCGAGATCGGCGCCGAAGTCATTTCACTGGACCCGCTCGCCCCCAATTACCTCGAAAACCTCGTCACCATGGCCGAAAAAATCGTCGCGGCCACAAACGCAACAGAATGAGGCCGGACACCGAACTCCTGCCGCCACGGTGCGTCTTTGTGCAAAATGTACGCCCGACGGGTGTATAATGCAGACAGATGAGAATTGCGTCGCGAGTTCGTTTCACACCGTGAAGCGAACTCCCAATTGTCAGTTTCCGGTGGACTGGAGACAACACAGTCCTCGGGCCGAGCCACGGAATCTCTGGTGGTGCTCT
>JBKHJK010000513.1:0-3008 GCA_046538215.1 Armatimonadota bacterium | reverse complement strand
AGTCGGCCGAGCGCCACCAGGCGACGGCGCATCTGTTCATCGTCAATCCGCTGAAGGTCGACTGGCTGGCGAAGCTGTTCAGCACCCATCCGTCCACCGAAGACCGGGTCAACCGCCTGCTGGAGATGCGAGGAAAGATTTGAACGCGGGCTTCACGGCTGTCCATTGAACTCGTCGAGAGCCTCGAACATAGCGATCAGATTCTCCGGCGGCGTGTTGGGCTGGATGTTGTGAATGGTGTTGAAGACGAAGCCGCCGCCGGGGGCGAATATTTCCAGCCGCCGCAGCACCTCCGCTCTGACCTCCGCAGGTGTGCCGAAGGGGAGCGTTTTCTGCGTATCAATACCGCCACCCCAGAAACAGATTTCCTCGCCGTATTCACTTTTGAGATGTTCTGGCTCCATGTCTTTGGCCGAACATTGCACGGGGTTGAGGATATCGAAGCCCGCCTCAATGAACTCACTGATGAGTGGCTCAACTCCTCCGCAGCTATGAATGAAGGTGCTCCAGGAGGTATTTTCATGCACCCAGTCATTCACTTCGGCGTGGAACGGCCTGTACAGATCGCGGTAGGTATCCACCGATATGAAGGGGCCGCGCTGGGTGCCGAAATCGGTGCCTGAGACCATGTACACCTGCACCCTGTCGCCCACAACTTCTGCGATGCGCTCGAGATTCTCAAGCGCGATGTCACATTGACCGTCAAAAACCTCATAAACATAATCCCGGCGGGTGAGTGTGGAGATATACCACTCCTCGATATCCCGGATCCCTTTGGGATTTTTCATCCACGGTGCGGGGACGAGTGCGATGTCACCGAAGCCGGTGTCACCGAAGTTGCCGACGATTGCGTAATCGGTTTGCTCGTACAGCCGTTTTGATTCATCAGCGAGGTATGCGAGATCGGCGTCAGTAACGGGGCCGAACTCTTCGAGATTATCCGCCGGATCCAATTCTTCCTCATTGAGCGGCGGCTGGCGGACGATGGTGTCGAAGTAGTATCCGTCTTTGGGCATTCTCCCGCTCGGCTGCGCAGACGTGTCGCCCTCGGGATACATCAGGATATCGCCATTCTCTTCCGGTTGAGTGTTGAATTTCTCGGGCACCAGCACCGGTGTGCCATCGAAAAGCTCCCACTGTTTCCAATTCTCGTTGCGGAACCCGAATAGTGTTGTCGGCTTGTTGAAACCGACAGTATCAATTCCAAGAACCTCGCGCAGATCATCGGTGACTTCTCCCAGCATCTGGTACGGCTCATTGACCCTGACACGCTCGCCCGGACCGTCAAGCCGGAGTGCCCTTCGCAACTTCGAGAGTGTGCTTGCCGCAATGCCGCTGACCGCTGTGGCACCCATGTCCAGCGGCACACGGTCCGGCTCCCTGTGCTCCACTGCAGCCTGCAGCCGTTCTCTGGCATTCATCACATTGAAAACCTCCCTGCACGTCGTCTTCTGAACCTCTTTTCGAAGCCGTTTTGCATATTACCTGCCCGACCATTCGCAGATCTACAAAGGCGGTGGCGGCAGGGGTGCGGAAATAGCCCTTGCCACACATCATGCTGCACGGAGACGACCGCATGACATCCAGAGAGCGCATTCTTGCCGCAATCGAGTTCAAGGGGCCGGACCGCTGCCCCATTCATCATTACATCTTCCCAGGCGCCATCTGGAAACATGGGGACAGGCTGCTCGATCTTGTCGAAAAATATCCCGACGACTTCGGCAACGAGAATATCAAGCGCAACATCCACGAACGCGGAGCCGATGAGTCGGTGGATGACGTGGTGGAATGGACAGATGCATGGGGGACGGTGTGGCGGCGGCTGAGGGGCTATACCTCCGGCGAGGTTCTCAAACCGGCCATTCCCAACTGGGACGCGTGGACGGATTACGAGTTCCCGCCACATCCTGGTGAGTCGCATTACCGGGATTTCGCCGATGAAGTGAAGCAGCGACATCCTCAGGAGTTTGTCCGCGGGCGCGGAGGTGGCTTCTTTCAGCTCATGCAGCATATCAGGGGACCGGCCAACTACTTCATGGACCTCGCCGAAGACAACGAGGGAGTCCACGAGCTGGCCGACCGGATGGTCGAATATAACCTTTACTCAATCGAGCGCTACCTGGACGCCGGAGTGGATGCCATCAGCTTCGGTGACGACTGGGGAGCGCAAAACGAGCTGCTCATCAGCCCGCAGATGTGGCGTGATTTCTTCAAACCCCGCTATGCCCGGATGTTTGAGCCGATTCGTAATGCAGGAGTCCACGTGTGGTTTCACACCGACGGCTGGATTCTGGAAATCATCGAAGACCTCATCGAGATCGGTGTGACCATTCTCAACCCCCAGCACGAATGTATGGGCACCGAGCGCGTGGGAGAAATATGTGGCGGGCGCGTATGCATCCGCACCGACATTGACCGCCAGTGGACCCTCCCCTTCGGGACGGCGGAAGATATCCAGCGGGCGGTCAAAGAGGCCATCAGGGCATTCGGAACCTATAACGGAGGATGCATACTCCATGGCGAGATCGGCCAGGAGGTGCCGTTTGAGAATATCAAGGCCCTCTATTCGGCCTTTTACGAGTTTGGACAGTATCCCCTGGACTGGCTGGATCAGTAGCGGCCATAGTACCGCACCAGCTCCATAATCCGGCAGTAATCGGCGAAGCTGACATCCTCGGGCACCGAATGGTCGGAGTGAAAGATATAGCCGCCACCCTGTTTGAGGGTTTCGACCTTGGTGCGGATTTCCTCTTCAATCTCCGGCCCGTCGGTCATGGTCCGGACGTCAATGCCGCCCTCGAGTGCGAGCCGGTCGCCGAACGTCTCCTTCAGCTCAAAGGCGTCCATCCCCGCTTTCTGCTCCAGGGGGTTTAGGGCGTCAATGCCGATTTCGACCAGCTCTGGCACCAGCTCCATGATATTGCCGCAGGAGTGCAGCAGCGTCTTTACGCCGCGGTTGTGCGCCCAGTCGCACATTTGCTTTTGCACGGGCTTGAGCACCTCGCGAT
>JBKHJK010000512.1:0-3012 GCA_046538215.1 Armatimonadota bacterium | reverse complement strand
GCCCTGTTCAGGGGGAAGATTGGGTCGAGGTTGTTCAACAAGCTGATGGGCAGGAAGCTGGTGTCACGCGCCTGGCTTCGTGGTGGATGTTTACTCCCCACACTCGCCGCCGCTGCTGCGCTGATAGGGGCGCTTTGGCTGCACTGAGATGGCAAACTCCAACAAACCGCCAACACCCACCACCCGCCGGTTCGCGTGGCGGCGGGGTGCGAACATGCAGGGAATTGCAGATTTCATGAGAAGGCAGACACTGCGACAGAGCGTTGAGCTGACCGGCCTGGGCGTCAGAAGCGGGAGAGACATCACGATCACCATCGCGCCTTCAGTTTGTGGGGGCGGCATCGTTATCGAACGAACGGATATTGACGCCGCGTGGCCCGCCAGCCTGGACCACGTTGTGGAGGTGCCCGGCTGCACGTCCATCGGCTCCAGCGCAGGCCGCGTGGACTTCGTGGAGCACCTGATGGCGGTGCTGTGGGCGCATCGTATCACCGACGCCAGAATCATGGTGGACGGGCCTGAGATACCGCTTTTCAACGGAAGCGCAGCACCCTTTTTTGAGGCTGTGAAAAGATGTGGGACCAACCCGGTGGACGGAGAACTTGCCCCTGTGACATGTGACCGAGGCATATTTGAAATTGGTGAAGACAAAGCGATCATGGCGCTGCCGGCCGACATGCCCGTGTTGGCCTATTCGCTGCTGCACCCGCACCCACTGATCGGGCACCAGTATGCGGAGTTTCGCCCGGATAGCGACGATTTTGGTGAGATGCTTGCTCCCGCCCGCACCTTTGCGACGAAACAGGAGCTTGACGAACTGATGGAGGCGGGATACATCGCGGCCGGCAGCGAAGAGAACTGCCTGGTGGTGTACGATAACGGCTATTGTGATGAGCCGTTTGCGCCGAATGCTTTCGCCCGCCACAAGCTTGTTGATATGATTGGCGACCTGTATCTTCTGGGCCGCCCGGTCAATGCCCGAATCGTAGCCTATCGCACCGGCCACAAGGAAAACCGGACGCTGACAAAGAAGATTCGTGACGAATGACGTAACTGCAATTAGCAGTGTCTGCAACCGCAAGCGAAAGTCAATCCGCATCTTTTGACACGAAGTCTGGAGGAAATGCCAATGGCAGAGGAACTCGCAATGAACGGTGGGCCAAAGACCGCCACCGAACGCTTCCCCACAACCGGAGACGCAAGCGGGCGTGATCTGGGGGACGAAGAGATCGAGCTCGTCTCAGAGGTCATCCGCAGTGGACGGATGTTTCGGTATTCCGGGACGATGGTGGAGCAGTTTGAGAAGGAGTACGCCGACTTTCTGGGGGTCAACCATATCCAGGCGGTGACTTCGGGCTCGGCGTCCCTTCACACAGCCGTTGCCGCGCTGCAGCTCAACCCCGGCGATGAGATCATCACCTCCCCGGTCACCGACATGGGCACGTACATCGGCATCGTGCAGTGCTGCTGTATCCCGATTTTTGCCGATCTTGACCGGCTGACGCTGAATCTCAATCCCGATTCCATTGAGAAGCAGATCACCGACCGCACGCGAGCGATCCTGGTCGTCCATCTTTTTGGCCAGCCATGCCGGATGGATGAAATCATGGAGATTGCAAAGAAGCACGACCTGTACGTGATCGAAGATTGCGCACAGGCCCACGGCGCAGAATATGATGGCCAGCGCGTGGGGACCTTCGGCGACATCGCCTGCTTCTCGCTGCAGCAGTCGAAGCAGATCACGGCGGGTGACGGCGGCCTGGTGGCGACGAATGACGAAGAGCTGTACGTCAACGCGCGCGATTTTCATGACAAGTACTATGACCGCACGGGCCGAACCGAAGGGCGCATCGTGCAGCGGATCGGTATCAACTACAGGATGAACGAGGTGACCGGAGCAGTGGCGCTCGCCCAGGCCCGCAAGCTCCCCAGCATCCTGCAGCGGCGACGGAAATCCGCCGGCCGCCTCGTTGAGATCGTCGAAGATATCGAGGGCGTCAACCCGCCCTATCTGTATCCGAAAACCACGGCGCACTCGTGGTGGCGGTTCTCCTTCACCATTGACGAGCAGGTGCTCGGCGTGGACCATGACACCTTCGCCAGAGCGATCAGCGCCGAAGGACTGCCGTTTGCAACAGGATACGCCGGCGGCAAGCCGATGGTCACCACACCCTGCATCGCCAACCACGTTGCGTACGGCGACTCGGAGTTCCCGTGGGAGCCCCCATACGGCCGCGATCCGGAGTATGATGTTGACGACTATCCCGGGGCCCTTTGGGGTCAGCAGCACATCTTTGCCTCACAGTGGACCGAGGGGCACACAGTCGAGCACGCGGAGATTATCGGCAGGGGTATCCGCAAGGTTGCCGACTACTTTCGCGAGCGGGCGTGATCGTCTGAAAGCGGCGGCAGTGATGCAGGTGGGGGGGACACCTCCGCCTGCATTGTGATTCAGAGGCCGAATATTTGACTCTCTGTCACGGGTGCGGGAGAATTGTCTTAAGACTGAAACCGTCACAACAGCCCACACCGCCAGTCACGAGCGTATATGAATGTCCTGATCACCTCCAGTCGCCGAGAGGCACAACCAGGTGTGAACCAATGAAAGACGTCGCTGCAGAAACTGATGACCGCGGGATACCCATTGACCGTGTTGGCATTCGTGATCTGCATCTACCGGTGCGCATCATGGAGAAAAACGGGGGCTATGCCCGTGTGGTGGGGCAGGTGGAGGCCAGTGTGAAACTCCCGCACGTCCAGCGGGGGACACACATGAGCCGCTTTCTGAACATTCTGGGCACATGGAGCAAGCAGGCTGTCTCGATGGTGGAGATGGAGGAGACACTCGGGCAGATTGTCAAAAGCTTCGACGCTCCCGCCGCCCATATCGCGCTTCAGTTCAAGTATTTTCTGCCAAAAACCGCGCCCGTTTCCGGCCAGGAAAGCCAGCTTGATTATGACTGCGGCTTTGAAGGCGAGATTACCGACGGGAAGTTTTCATTTATTCTCGGC
>JBKHJK010000511.1:0-3016 GCA_046538215.1 Armatimonadota bacterium | reverse complement strand
GAGGTGACCGGGTCAAGCAGCGCAACCGGTGCGACATCCCGCCCACGTGAGGCAATCCACGACAGCCGGCCGGCGTAATCAGCGAGCTTTCGAAAATGCCGCCACCACGGGTGCTGGTAGAACTCCGAGGGCGCCGCATCGAACTTCGCCGGTCCCGCCGCGGTGTAGTAGAAGCCGTGCAGTGCGAAGAGATTCACGCCCAGGGCCGCCATCCGGTCTATCAGGGCCTTCAAATCAGCAAGCCGCACGCCCCAGCCGAGACTATGAAA
Organism: Armatimonadota bacterium; assembly: GCA_046538215.1. Taxonomy (GTDB): domain Bacteria; phylum Armatimonadota; class Zipacnadia; order Zipacnadales; family UBA11051; genus JBKHJK01. The sequence continues at coordinate 2,747 of JBKHJK010000511.1, read as the reverse complement.
GGCCTCCACCGCCACGCGGGGCCGACCGTACTGCGCGGCGACGGAGGACTTGAAGCGCGGCCAGTGACGGGAGTACGTCGGATTCCGCTCCAGCCAGCCATGCGGGAGGCCCTCGCCGATCCGGTCGTGTGCATGGTCAACGCCCGGGATGTGTGCGGCGCCTTCATCAGCGTTGCGCAGCATCGGCACCTCGGTGGTGTACAAAAGCCCCCGCCGCTCGCATTCGTCGGCGTACTGGTTGTGATAGGCCTCCATGAACAGGTCATGCAGTGTATTCAGGTAGTCGTATCGCACCCGGGACGCGTCCGGGAAGCTGTCGTCTATGAGGGCCGGGAGATGATCTCGCAGGTCATAGCCGCAGCGCTCTTCAAATAGCCGGGGCATTTCCCATGTCCAGGTCCCGCCCTGCGTCTCATCGGTGAATACTGAGCGTAGATACGTGCCGAGACGGTCAGTGCCAAGACCGCGCTCGTGTGCCTCGAAGGTGAGCGAAAGGAAGTGCGCCACCGCCTCGGGGCTGCAGGTGTCGATAAATTCCCCAAAATACTTGAACGACCGGCAGCGGTCCACCCGGAAGATCATCACCTGCCAGTTTCCGCCCGGCACCTGCCAGACCAGCTCGTTGGTGGGAGCATAGTCTCCGAAGCGGGCGTAGCTGTATTCGGTGAGCGACCGCCCCCATCGCAGACCGGTTCTCGGATGAGCGACGCCGACGTGCGGTCGCAGATCGCTTGCACCCGACCAGTCGGTCTCACCGCCTGCAGACGGCCACGCCCATGCCCGCAGGATTTCGCCGGTGCCTGCCAGGTGATGCAGCTCCTGCGGGCCCTCGATTTCGAAGCTCTCCGCGTGCAGCTCGGCGCGGATGAACGCCGGATGGGTCCATGTCGCCGCACCACCAGCCATCCCGGAGGGATATGGATACTCATCCATAATCCCCACCAGCATTCGCCGCCTCCGGGCCTCGTTCAGCGCGAGGGTGAACCGCTCGAAGTATCGCTCCGATAGATACGGGATCGCCATCCCCTGCCGAGGAGTGACATAAAAGCCTCCGCAGCCCTTCTCGTCCATCTGTGCAATCTGCCACCGCATCCGCTCCGGCTCCATCTCACCGTTCCAGAACCACCACGGCTGGAGGCGGTACGGGGCCGACGGCTCGGCAAACTCACTGAAATCACAATCATCATACGATTCATTGGCAAGCATGGCGCACGCCTCCATCGCGTTTGAAGTGCATTGAGCGGCCCCGGTCACTGACACACGCTCTCAAGTGGCCAGATCTGTCGAACCTGCTGGATGCAGGACAACAGTTATGATGAAAGCTGTCACCGCCCGTACTCTCATAACGCCTCACTCCCTGAAGCCGACACCGCACCGTCGGCTTGACCAGGCTCATTCGAGCATCACTGCAAAGCAGAACCCCAAAGCCCTGATTGTCGCTGTCTCTGACATTCTTTGTACAGTTCGCATCCACGGTGATGAAATCCTCGGTCGTCAACGGGTTCTATTCACAACGCTCTTGAGTGCCCACGGGAATCGAAATGACGGCGACATGCTCGTCTGACAACCGGTCCATGGCCGTACAAGGAAAGTGACCACGACCCAGAGAAGTGAATGTTGACTACATAGACTATGACAAATATCACAATTCGGTTTGCGTTCGGAGGTGGCTCAATGACCCGCCACGCTTCGGTGAGGCTGGTGCTGTGTGCACTCCTGCTCGCTGCCGCAACCGCCACATGGGGCGAAATGCTCGTCAGCGACGATGGTGCGGCGAAGTGCCGCATTGTCCTGGGGGAGCAGGCACCGGCGCCAGAGCGATTCGCCGCCGCGGAGCTGCAGGAGTATCTGCACAGAATTTGCGGTGCGACCTTCCCCATCGCGACCGACGCCACTGATAACGAACATCCCTCGATCATTATCGGCACGCCCGAGAGTAACACGCTGATCCATCAGCGCGACGAAACGATCAGCTTTTCACCACATCAGCGCGAATATGACGCTTTCGTGGTGCGCACGCATGGCGATGATCTCATCCTCGCCGGTGCAAATCCACGAAGCTGTCTGTATGCGGTCTATGATTTCCTCGAAGAGGACCTCGGGGTGTTCTGGCCGGGTGTGTTTATGCAGGAGGAGATCGTGCCCACACAGGAAACGATTCGCCTCAGCTCCATTGACCGGCAGGAGACAGCCTCATTCAAGTACCGCGGATACACCCGGGCGGATATGCGTACGCTCGACCTGATGGGCAGGCGCAAGATGAACTTCGTCGGTGTTCCCTATCGGCTGTGTGACAGCGGTGAGGCCTGGGATGAATACCTGGCTGAATTGCAGAAGCGTGGGATCAAAACCTACAGCTCACACCACGGATTTCACTACTTTCTGCCGCCCGAAGAGCTGTTCGAACAGCACCCGGAGTACTATGCGCTGCGACCGTCCGATGACGGCATGGAGCGGAAGCCGAAACAGTTTTGCACATACAACCCCGAAGCCCTGGATCTGTATGCCAGCAGGTGTATGGACTTCATGAAGCGCCACCCGGAGGTGGATATTTTCTGTCCCGGGCCGGAGGACGGCTATGATTGGTGCATGTGCCCGCTGTGTGGTGATGAAAGCTGGCAGGTGAAGCCGAACATGCAGTTCGGATCAGACCGGCTCATGCATGCCGTCAATGCAGTGGCTGAACGTGCCTCTGAACAATTCCCCGACAAACCGATCCTGTATATGGTATATGTTGCCACCGGCGA
>JBKHJK010000010.1:0-13977 GCA_046538215.1 Armatimonadota bacterium | reverse complement strand
GTGCATCCCACACCGGCAGATCCGTGCCGTAGTCATCAATCACCGGCTCCGACCAGATGGTGCGCTCGTGGAAGGTGACGGGCGTGCCCATGGCGGCATAACCCACCAGCAGCGTGCGGGTCGGGATGGCCTCGGCGGCGAAATATGTGCGGGCGAACCCGGCTTCCCACAGCTCCACCAGGTATTCGGGATCGGCGTGCAGGCGGTAGGGATCTTCAGGCGGCTCCGGAACCGGAACATCGCGAACCGGCTTCTCCCTCGGCGCTTTCACCGACATGGCCACCCGGTCAATAATCAGTCCGTTCCACCATGCGAGGAACCGCTCCTGCGCCTGCTTCCAGTCCGGCTTGTACAGCATCGACAATCACCACGGTATATTTCCCGGCATACCCCCTGTGACCTGCCCCGGCTGCGGTATCGGAAGGCCGGATCGGAATACATCCGTATGACCCCGGTGGTAGGCGATGACTGGGTCCCGACCTAAAACGCGCCGCATAGGTCCGAAATCCACCCTTGAAAAGGTCTGTCACCTTCACATGAAGAAAATACTTGCGAGAATACAAATGCCACGGCTCGCGACATTGCACCGTCGCGGCAGGGAGAGGACGATAATGGCAGAAATTCCGACCACTTGCAAAGCAGTATTTTTCCAGGGCGACGGCACGGTCACGGTTGACGAACGAGAGCTTCCGGAGCCCGATCCCAGGGAAATCGTCGTAAAAACCGCGGTCAGCCTCATCAGCGCCGGGACGGAGACATCAGGTCTGCTGGGAAGGCGCAAGAATCCCAATCCCGATGCCGAGCCCACCATGCCCGGCTACTCCACCGCCGGTACCGTTGTAGCTGTCGGTGATGAAGTGACCGACTTCGAGGTGGGCCAGCGCGTCATAGGCATGGCCGGGGAATGTTACAAGCATTCACAGTACAACATCGGTCATCCCATGGTTGCCGTCCCAATTCCCGAGGGCGTGAGCTTTGATGACGCGGTGATGATCTGTCTCGCCGGCACGTCGATGCAGGCGGTCCGGCGGCTGGATCCGAAGCTCGGGGAGTTTTACGCGGTCGTCGGGCAGGGGATGGTCGGACAGTTCGCCATGCAGCTCATCACACTCGCCGGCGGTCGCGTCGCCACGGTTGATCTCGACGAGCGGCGCCTCGACATTGCCATGCAGCACGGTGCGGAGATCGCCATTAATCCCGCTAAAGAGGATCTTACCGACACTCTCATTGAATGGGCCGATGGCGAGGGCATTGACGGCTCGCTGCTGGCGTACGGAGGCAGCGGCACCGAGGTGATGAAGCAGCTTGCACAGGCCGCACTGACCGCCCCGGATACCCACCAGGTGGGCAACATGGTGGTCGTCGGGGGCATCACCGCAGAGCTGACCATGCCGGTGACCTTCGGGAACATGGACATCAAGCCCTCCAGCCGCACCGGCCCGGGATACCATGATCCCGAATATCACATGGGGCAGGATTATCCGCGCGCATACGTGCGGTGGACGACCCGGCGAAACTTCCGGGAGCTTCTGCGCCGCGTCGCCGACGGATCATTCCCGGTGAATCATCTCATCACCCACCACTTCGACTTCGAGCAGGCGGCCGAGGCCTATGACACCATCATCGACTCCGACGAACACAGCCTCGGCGTGATTCTGACGTACGAGGAGTAGTGGCACAGCTCCTTTGATCGCCGCAAAACGAACCGGTCGCCTCTTCAGGGCCGGTTCGTTTCGTGTGGGTGAGTATCGAAAAAACTCCCCGGACGCGACCTGTCCGGGGAGCGATACAGCTTACTCTACAGAGACCGTTTCTCCAGTCTGCGAGGATTCATACACGGCCTCGATAATTCGGACGGTCTTACGCCCTTCGTATCCATCACACACAACCGGCGTACCTTCATTGATAGCCCTGACCATGTCCTCGACTGCGTTGGCCGGGAGATCATCGGGCGCGGAGAATTCGCTGATTTCCCGCTCCACCTCTTCGGGTGTCGTTGCATGCTCCGGGAAAACGTATTCCGGATCGTCTCCGTCCCATTCATCGCTGCCACCGGCGACGGTGAAGCGGGTGATCTTTTGGTCCTTCCAGCTCAGCGTTCCGGCGGCTCCGGTGATTTCGATCCACGTGCCCAGGTTGGGGAAGCTGCAGGTGGTTGTCAGCACCGACCCGATGGCGCCTGATTCGAAGTTCAGAATGGCGCTGGAGGTATCCTCCGTTTCGATGTTGTGGGCGAATGTGCCCTTTTTGCCGGTGACGCTTTCGACAGAGCCCATCCACCACTGCAGCAGATCGAGGTAATGGACGGCCTGGTTAGCCAGTGAGCCTCCCTCGGTCTCCCTGCGGCTTCTCCATCCTTCGGGCATGCCACCGTCATAGTAGTTCTGCGCACGGTACCACTTCATCCGCAAATCTCCGATGATTGGTTTACCCAGCGCGCCACTCTGCACGGCGTCGCGGATGCGGTGGTTGATTGGGTTGTAGCGGCTGCCGAAGCTGACCGCAAAGACGAGGTCTTCATCTTCTGCCGCCTGGATGACCCTGTCACAGGCCTCGACGCGGATATCCATCGGCTTGGTGCAAAAGGCGTGTTTGCCCGCACGCAGCGCCTGCTCGCACATCGTCCCGTGCATGCCGCTGGGGGTAAAAACCCCGATGACGTCTATGTCGTCGCGGTCGAGCATTTCGTCAAAGTCACGTATCCATTCGCAGCCGAGCTCCTCTACGGCGGTTTGAGCACGCTCTTCCCAGATGTCGCACACTGCAGCCAGCTCCGCCCCCTCCGACTCCGCAGCGTTTCGCGCCTGTACCATTCCGCGACCAAGACCTGCAATCCCAAATCGTAGTGCATTCGCCATTACCGACACCCACCATTTTGAACAAAGTTGTGTTGCTCGTTCAGTACATCTTCCACACCTGTCTTTCGAAGACCTTTGAACTTCGGAGATTGTGAAGTCGTCTCTCAGTAAAGAGAAGATGAACAAAGAGTAACAGTTATTGATTTGTTTGCCGTACGCTTGACGCAGGGCCGTTTGAGGGTGTATATTTGTACTGATAAATTGATGCATTGGGATTTGTATCGTCCGAATTCAGTATTGTTACCAATAATTGAGAAAAAAGCACTTATCCCTGAGCGTTATCCGACGTTTGCACAGGCTTCTGGAGCTTCATGCAATGAATCTACAATCAATCCGAGTGTTAATCGCAGCAACGCTCATCACTGCCGCGGCGACCATATCCGTTGGTGCCCACGCCTATCTGCTGGATGAGCGCTTTGGGGTTTCACTGGCTCTGGACACCGACAACGGCCATGTGGACGAGTATCAAAACGAGATGTCATATCCCATAGACGCCACTACCTTTGCGCCGACGAAGAATACGAGAACGGTGGATTGGACCTTCAACGACTGGCACGGTGACTGGTCCACTGACAACTTCGACTACTCCACTGAATTCGGACAATACCCGTCAGGGAGTGAACCGTACGACGTCGAGGCGATATACTTCGACAACGACGATGACAACATCTACATCGCCGTTGTTACCTCCTTTCCTCCGCCGCCGGGGTACGTTGAATCCCGCGTTGATCCAGATGCACTGGTCACCAGCGGGGATCTGGCGCTGGACTTTGGGCTTAACACGCCCTATTCTGACGGCTTCAGCTACGATTATGGTGTGAATATCAACCACGAGGTGCGGCCGGACAACGAATGGGAAGATGCCACCAGTGGCGGCAGCACTATAGGCAACGAACTGTACCGCACTGCAAACAGCGACTGGTACGTGGGGACGCCCAGTGCTGCGGTTGATGCAAACGGAGAGCATACGAACTTCGATCCAAATTACTCCGAGTTCAGTGGCACGCACCTGGGAGATGCCACTGTTGAATACCGCTCATACACCTTCCCGAGCGGCTACCAGGAAACGCTCTTCGACACCTATATCGTCGAGGCCACCATCCCCGTCTCGTACTTCTCGCATACCATCGAGTACGGTGATGCTTTAACTGTGGCCCTTATCGAGGGCTGCAGAAATGATGGTAATGAAGTTGACGCGAACCTGCGATTGTCCGGCGATTTCGACGATCCAATACCCGAACCGGCCACCACGGCTCTGTTCGGACTGGGCCTGGCAGCTCTGGCATATTTTCGCCGGCGGCGGAACAATGACGAGGACTAAGGCGACGTAAAGCACGTTACACAGTTCAACGAATGAGGGATCGGTCAAGCACCGGTCCCTTTTTATATGTGCGTCTCTCCACTCCAGGACTATCTCCGTGCGATGTGCAATTCTCGTTCAGCCCGGTGCCTCGCCGTTCTTAACGCAACAACTCTTTACCGTTTATTTCACGTGTCGCATACATTTCCTTGAACTATACTTGATTGTAAAACAGCGCTACAGCCACTTTGGTGGCGACATGACGGGCATACTCAAGATTAGCTAAAGAAATCCTCAGATTTCCCTTGACAAGCAACGGCCCATCATGTAAACTTTCGTTGAGTGTAGGAATTCCCCCATTCCTCGCTCTTCAGTTCCCCCAGGCGCGTTCGTATCGCCACACAAAAGCAATCCTATTGTCTATTGCGATTCGAACGATTTTTGTTTGTCGCACTGCACGCATATATAGGTCTCGACAACAGCGCCGTTCATAGAAAGTAAAGTGGAGCTGAGCACGATGAAGAAAGCCTTACTCATAATGGCCGCAGGAATACTGGTTATCGCTATTGTTGCCGGATGCGACCAGCCTGCAGCTTTGAGCGCGGCAGACACAGACGGGATGCAGCGCTTTTTCCGCACCCCGCAGACATCACCGAAGGTTATCATCGACATCAAGCCTTCCAGCAACCCCAACCCGATAAACATGAAATCGCCGGGGGTTGTTCCTGTCGCCGTGTTAACCACGCCCACCTTTGATGCGTACGACGTCATTCCGCAGTCAATCAAGTTCGCGGGGGCAAGCCCGATCCGCTGGACATACGAAGACGTTGGTGTCTCTCCCGCCACACCGGACGGAGAGCCGCATCCTCCGGACGGAGATATGGACCTGTTGCTGTTCTTCAATAAGCAGGACCTGAACCTGCAGAAGGGCCAGGAGTGGGCATGTATCACCGGCGTCTATAAGCCGAATGGCTACTACATCTCCTTCCAGGCCTGCGATACCGTGAAGGTTTTGGGTGTGAAATAACGGTCGCACATATCTGCAACTGTCAGAGCACAAATCGCCCGGCTCCGTGCCGGGCGATTTTTTCGTGCGGGACTTCATTTGCACCGCACTATCGTTCGATACGTGTTTCCGACGACCTGCTGTTGAGTATAATAAAACAGGTGTACCGGAAACTTTAGCCGAGTGTACAATGTCCACAGTCATGGAATGAAAAAACAAAACGGCTTCACCTTAATCGAACTCCTCGTCGTCATCGCGATCATCGCAATTCTGGCCGCGATCTTGTTTCCTGTGTTCGCACGAGCGCGGGAAAAGGCACGGCAGACGAAGTGTCTGTCCAACATCAAGCAACTCGGCCTCGCCGCCACCATGTACATCCAGGACTACGATGAGCATATCCCCTACGATGACCTCGATTACAACGGCAGTGGCGACGACAGCTACGGCGACGGCACCTGGCGCTCAATGCTGATGCCGTACGTGGAAAACACCGACCTGTTCTTCTGCCCCAGCCGGGAAGTGACAGCCCGCCCGTTTGACGGGCGATACGATGACTATGGTATGAACGCCGGATACGCCATCAACTACGCTCATTACCAGCCCGGCAACCACACTCCCCCCTTCGGGCAACACCTGGCGAGCGTGCAGGCGCCGTCACAGTGCATACTGTTTACCGAAAGCTATGGCATCCACGAGATGGCCAATCCCGGCGGCGTGGATGATGAGCCATGGGTCCCCTCGACAGAGCAGGTCAAAGCCCATAACGGTGGGCACAACTACGCATTTGTTGACGGCCACGCAAAATGGCTGAAGCCCGAGGCCATAGATCCTGCGGATGGCGACTGGCTCAGCACCATCGAAACAGAGTACTGAAGCGACCGGGCCACACGGATGCGAGGTTACTGAAGGCGTGGTCGCTCCGCCAGCGGATATCTTCGCCCGCCGCATTCGTTGCAATCCAGCCTCCCATCTCCTACCGGCAGTCACACCACTGCCCCTCGGCGCCAACGAGACTACGTGTCCTAACCGCCAAATCAATCTCCCTGCATCATTCATCGCTTTCACGCTCATGCAGGATGCAGCAGTGACCCTCGCGAAACATCCTGGCGTGAGCGAGCCTATCATTTGAGAGAGTGGTTCAAAATGCCGCAGAATATCGTGTGGATTATGACCGACCAGCACCGGCGTGATTGTGTTGGTGCCTATTCCAATCTTCCCGTCGAAACGCCGAATCTGGACCGTCTGGCAGAGCAGTCCGTGGTTTTCGACCGCCATTACAGCACCTGTCCACTGTGTGTGCCGGCACGGTCATCGCTGCACACCGGGCGCTACCCCCATTCGTGCGGTGCGATGATTAATGGCTTCGGCAAAGATACTGATACCAATCCCGGCCAGCTCAATGCCGATGAGATCACGCTGCCGGAGCTTCTGTCAGAGGCCGGATACCGCGTCGGGCATATCGGCGTGGATCACGTTCGCGCCCAGCCGCCACTGCGGGAGAGCGAGTGGATGGACACATATATCAGCAAGCGAGAGCACAAAGAGTACGCGGAGGCGAAGGGCCTGGAGTTTCCCGACATGACGCCACACCGGCACCTGTGCCCCACTCGCTACGGCGATGACGATATCCGGGAGACGTACTGTTCAGCGCCAAATCCGGGCACTCACCCGTTCGAGCCCGAAGATTACTACGACTTCTTCCTCGCCCGTCATGCGGTGGATTTCATCGAGTCCGGTTCTGATGACCGGCCATATTTCCTCGGAGCATTTTTCTGGATGCCCCATCCGCCCTTTGTGATCCCGGAGCCGTACCGGTCAATGTATTCGCCCGAGGATATTGAGCTGCCACCGAATATCCCGGGCACCCAGCAGGGCAAACCAGACATTCACCTGCACCACCTTCCCGGCCAGGTCGGAGCCGACCGAACGGAGCGGGAATGGAGGGAGGCGTGGGCGGCCTATTACGGCTGTGTGACGCTGGTTGATGAGGCGATCGGGCATGTCCTTGATGCGATCTTCGCCAGCGACGACGCCAATGATACACTCATCATCTTTCACCCCGACCATGGAGAGATGCTGGGAGCGCACGAATACTTCCAGAAGATGCTCTGCTATGAGGAGGCGACTCATCTGCCGATGATGATCAGCGCCCCGGGCATCGAGGCAGGACGGCGCGACTGCCTCACCAGCCATGTGGATATTGCGCCGACGGTGCTGGACTTCGCCGGTGTTGATGTGCCCGGGAGGATGCAGGGATCTTCGGTGATGCCGGTGATGAATGGCGACACCGACAGCGTCCGTGACGCCGCATTCACCGAATACAATGGCAATGCCGTGGTTGACCCGTATCTGTTCCAGCGCTCGATGGTGCAGGAGGATTATAAGTACATCTGGAACCTCGCCGGTCCCAACGAGCTGCATAACCTTCGGCAGGATCCCTACGAAATGCAGAATCTGGCGACGGACCCGCAATATGCAGAGGTCGTGGCCGCGATGGACGAGCGGCTGCAGTCGTGGCGCGAGGAGACCGGCGACGTGTTCCCGGACTATTCGGTTGATGAGACCTGAAGGCGCAGCAGCACGTTGGAGATGCAGGGAGCCTGCTTCAGACGGCGGGCTCCTTTTCTGTTTGCCATCCCTCACCGACAGGTTTCTCCGGCCTCCATCGGTGACAATCACGACGCTGAATCCGCCAAACTGGAAAACGCGGATACGGGACGGGGTTAATCGAGCACAAATCGCTCGGGTTTACCGCTGGCAACCTCACGCGCCCACGCATCCAGCTCATCGGCGACGTCCGGATTTTGCCTGGCGATATTTACGGTCTCGAAGGGGTCGGTACGAAGGTCGTACAGCTCGCGCCGCGGGAGGGCGTTGAAGAACTCCACGCGATCTCTGGGTGTCTTCTCGGCACTGCCCCGCCACGGGGGCGCACCGAGTGAGGCGTACACCCGGGGCGGGTGGCCGTCCTCATACGCAACTGTGCCGCGCAGGAGATACTTGTATTCGGCAGTCCTTACGCCGACTTCCGGGCACACCCACAGTCCATCCTGCTTGGTGATGCTACCAGTGAGAAACTGTCTCCCTGCGGTCGGGGCATCGGAATGCAGCAGCGAGGCCCAGGATTGGCCGTCCATATCCTCCGGCCCTTCGACATCCGCCATCTCCAGCACCGAGGGCATCAGGTCAATCTGCCCTATGAGGCTGGATACCCGCCGGCCGGGCTCAAACTCGACGCCCTGCGCAGGCCGGACGATCAGCGGCACTCCCACGGTGGTTTCATACGGCTCGCGATGCTCGAAGGGCGAATTGTGCTCCTCCATGTCCTCGCCGTGGTCGGCGGTGACGATGATTGTCGTATCGTCATAGACTCCCGCCTCTTTCAGGACCTCGAGCACATCTCCGATGGCATCGTCCACGAAGGTAAGCTCGCCGTTGTAAAGGTCAATTTTCTCACGGGCGCGCTCATCAAGCCGATCCTCCCAGCCCCAGTGGGGGATATAACCCCGCCCCTCCACCTGCATGCCTTCGGGCTGAGGGCCATCGGAATGGATGGTGCGGTACGGCTCGGGCTGGTTGTAGGGCTGGTGTGGATCCCAGTAATGCACAAACAGAAACCAGGGCTCGTGGCGCGCATTAGCGGCCAGCCACGGCAGCAGCCGCTCGTTGATTTCATCGGCCCGCACCTGGCACGGATGTCCGCCCCGTGGCGCCCATGTGTTGACGTACCAGTGATAGCCCCGGGCAAACCATGACGGATAGCAGCCGAAATCGTGGAGATTGTCGAAGGCCGCCGTCAGGTAGCGCTCATCACGCATGATCCCGGGCAGCACCGGGATGGTGTCATCCAATCGCTGCCCCGGTTCATTCGGGTGTGCGTACAGCGTTGAGACGATGCCGTGCGTCTGCGGACCCTGACCGGTGATCATGGTGGTAAAAGTCGGCATGGTGTGAGCGGTGTTGGTCACGCAGTTTTCAAACACCACACCCTCCTCTGCCAGGGCATCGAGAACCGGGCTGGTATCTCTCGGATATCCATAACAACCGAGATGATCGCGTCTCTGGGTGTCCAGGGCGATGATCAGAACGTTCATGTTTGCTCCTTTTCCAGCAGGTGCGTGGAATATGTGCGTACCAATTTCCGACGCGTTGCGGCACGTTCCTGCTTTGGAAAAAGGATTTTGGACAACTGAGACAAAAATACACACAGGAGGCTGTGTTTTCGCGCCTGATACTCTGGAGGGATCCAAATGCGTGGTTTTCATTTTGCGTTTGTGTGTCTGCTGGCTGCAATCATTCTGGCGGCATATCCCGTTTATGCGGAGGTGTCTGAAAACCTCCTGCAGAATCCGTCGTTCGAGGGCGAGGTTGCCGACAACGGTATTCCCTCGGGCTGGTCGCTTTATGGCGCCAGAGATGACGTTCTTCGCCTGAGCATTATTGATGACGCCAGTGACGGCGAAAAGGCAGTCTTTATTGAGGACGATGATCCGGCGCGCGAGATCGGCCTCCGCCAGGAGATAGAGGCGCACGGTGATGATGCGTATGAGGCCTCTGTGATGGTCGCGGTGCCGGAAGACGCGTCGGCCTCAGGATCGTACATACAGCTTCGCTTTGTCCCCTCTAACGAATACGCCCAGCGGGGCCTTTCCGTACCGGCTGGTGAGGGGTACCGGCAAATCAGTTTGAAGGGCGTGGCTCCTGAGGACACAGAAGCTGCGGTCTTATACCTCTATACCCATAAAGGCCCGACCCCGAAAGTGATGGTGGACGATGTGAGTCTGAAATCCGGCGTCGAACCTCCCCCACCTCCCCCTCCCGATCCTGTACCTCCCCAATACGAGACGCTGAAGAACCTCCACCTCAACACCGACATCGTCCGGGATGGTGAAGCGAACGCTGTTATCATCGCTCCCGAATCAGGCACCTACGATGAAGCCGCCACGCAAATCCAGGCGGCCATTGAGAATGCCTGTGGAGTGACCGTCCCGGTTGTCGGCTCCTCTGATGAGCGGGCAGCCGTACCCCTGACGACCAACCTCATCGCGCTGGGCAATCGCTCGACCAATGCCACCATCGAGCAGCTTTACAACCACTTTTACTGCCTGCTAGACCTGAAATATCCCGGCCCCGGCGGGCACGTCGTGCGAACCGTGCATGACCCGTATGGCAACGGCTACAATATCATGTACGCGGGCGGCAGTGACGAGGCGGGGGTCAATGCGGCGGCTGATGTGCTGGTTTCCAACCTGGCGCAGGCAGATGCATCCGACGGCTCACTGACGGTCGGGCATCTCATGGATATCAAGCTGTCAGACACGTATGACCCGCCCGATGACGTCGAACAAATGGAGATCTGGGACGCTTCGGCAGGCTATGGCTCCACCGGATACTTCGGCTGGAACAGTATCAGCAAGCACATGGCCATGTATTACATGACCGGGCGCGAGCATCATGCCCGCGAGGCCCTGCGGCTGGCTTTCCCCGATGAAGAGGCCAAAAAGCAAATTGCCGAAATTGACGGCGAACGCATTGAAAACAAGAACGATCCCCTCGCCGGCCCCTATCACTACAACGCGCACATGATGATCCTGTTCTGGGATCTCATAGAGGAAAGCCCCGTCTTTTCTGACGCAGAGCGGCTGGAGGTAACCAACGGTTTCGCCCGCCAGCTCAATCACCGCGCCGGAGAGGGTATCTACCGCCTGACAGAACCGCCGTCACACGTCGGCTCCCGCCACGGCCAGTGGTCCGCTGTGTCGCTGTACTGCCTGGGGCGATATTTTCACACGTATTACCCCAACCGCATCTGGGAACAGTGTATAAAAGGCGCGGAGATGCATTTTGCGCCCCTGCATGAGCATTACTGGGTCAGTGGCGAAAACGATAACCTCTTCTGGTACAACACCGCCATCGCTCCCATCTTCACCTACATGGCCCTGACGGATGATCGCAAGCCGATTGAAAGCAGTTCGCTCGCGAAGCTGTTGAGGGGGCAGGAGATTCTCATCACCGGCCAGAGGCGCGGCTGGGCGCTGAACTCCGCCTCCATAGGCTACCTCCACAAGGCCGCGTATCTCACCGGTGACGGGCGGTGGATCGCGTATCGCAACCGCACGGGGCTCGATACCGACATCTTCCGGCTGGGGCAATCTTTCTGGCCGGGTCCCGATCTGCAGCCGGAGCTGCCGTGGGACCTGGTGAACCGCTGGAGTATCCAGCGACTGCCGGAACCTCAATGGGCGAGGCGCAGCAGTGGGCTGCCGTATGAGGAATCGTTTTATTTCGGCAGCTTCCGCAGCGCACCCGACGAGACCGGGGACTTTATCCTTATTGACGGCTTCAACGGCGCGTCCCGCAACCCGTATCACGCCTTCGCGGTGCTGGAGCTACGCCTGAAGGGGCAGACAATCCTGAAGGGCTACCGCAATCAGGTGCTCACCCGCGCCGACGGCCTGGTGGAGCCTGAGATCGCCATGGATGCCGCGCTCAAGGCCAGTACGGTCGTCGGAGACACCGCCCTGGCGGTGGCCGAGGTCCCGAAAGCCTCCTTCTGCAACTGGCGGCGCGTCCTGCTGCACCGGACGGGCCAGTACAGCCTTTTCGTTGATGATCTGACCTTCGACACCGACAGTGAAAACATGGCCGTGGAAACGCTGTGGGAGACGAAGGGCGGAAGCTGGGATGCCGACGATCGCTTTCTGAAAATCCCCGCCCTCAATCCCCAGGGCGCTCCCAGTGGCTGGATGCGTTTCCCGGCTCTTGATGCGCAATACAGATCGAATCCGGAGGGGTCGGAGGATATCCGCGAGCTGGGGAGCATTGACATTGTGCTGCTGCGGGCCACCCAATCCGGCGACTGGATAGAGATGTCGTTTGAGCTGCAGAAGGATGTCAGCGGCGAGGTCTTCGTGGAACTCGTAAACTACACGGATCGCGGCATCGTGCAAATCGCACTGGACGGCGAAACGACTGTCGAGCGTTACAACCACGTTGCCCCCTCCGCCACCGTCGGTCGTGTGTCACTTGGTAACCGGGAACTGGCGGCCGGTGAGCATATCCTCCGGGTGAAAGTGATCGAACACGGAGAGATGTCCGACCGGGCGTATGTGGGCCTGTCGGGCGTGCTGATCCGTTCGGGTGAGGCGCCGGAGAGTTCGCTGATCTCATTCGACCTCTGCCCATCCGATTATACAGAAGTTCAGCCCGGCTCACCGGCGACATTCGTGTGGGACGGTGCCGTTGGGCAGGATCACAACCGATACTTCTTCACGCTTCTCGCCCCGGAGTACGAAAGCGAGGACGCCCGGCCCGCATGTGTGCGATTTGCACATAATGCCGCGGCCCTCAAACTGCCGGAATCTGCCCTTGCCATCAACGGCGAGTATGAAGGGACACAGGCCGACATCGCCGTCATCGCCACGGATCACATTTTCGGCCACAACGCAACCTCCATTACACTTGGTGACGCCCTGCAGGTGTCTGCAGCGTCGCCGGTGGATATTGACTGGAATCTGCAGAGCGGAGAGCTGAACGTGGCCGCCGCGCAGGACACCCGCCTGACACTGCCGCCGATGGAGACGCTGCAGATGAACGGTGAGACGCTCGAAGCCAGCGAGACCACGGACAACGGTGCCACCTACGAGATCCCGGCCGGCTCCCATACCATCAGTGGCGCCCTGGTGGACACCGACTACGAGGAAGCCGTGCGCGGGCGAGTGGCTGACGCCATCGAGGAATATGACCGGCAGCAGGCCGCCGCGCAGGAGGAGAAACCCGAAGCTGCGCCGGCACTCACCGAAGCCTTCACCGCAGACGTCGGTGAGCAGGTCCGGGACATTGAGGTCGTGGAGTTTGCGGACGGGCCTGTGGCATACGTAGCCGCCGGTTCGACGGTTCACGAAATTGCGCCGGATGGACAGGTGCTGCAGACGATGGAGGCGGATGACACTATCCGGGTGGTGCACTGGTGGCCGGAGCCGGAGCTGCTTCTGGCCGGCTGTGTTGACGAACAGGTCATCGCATTCAACCGCTCCGGTCACCGGCAGTGGACGTTCGTCTCAAAGATGCACCCGGAGGTATTTGAAAGGGCGAAGACGTACTGGTTCAAATCCGCTCCGGGACATGAGGGCATTCATGCACTGGAGAGCGGACAATTCCTCGACGGCCAGCCCAACTGCTTCGTCGGCAGCGCCTGCACGCTGGAGATCATTGATCCTCAGGGCGAGCTGGTGAAGCGCAGCCCTATCTTCTGGGGGCCCGGTCACAAGTTTCAGCTCATTGATGGCTCTGATGAAACGCGGCGCCTTCTCATCGCCCGCCAGCCCACCGACAGCGAGGCCCTCGCCATCGTCTCCAGCGAAACCGGAGAGCAGATCGGACGCGGGTTTTATTCCGTGCCTCCCGGCCATTCCTACGTCGGAAGCTGGGCGCAGATGAGCCGAAACCATATCTTCTACGAAGACCTCGATAATGACGGCGAAAAAGAAATCATGTCAGAAGTCAACGGCGTCTGGAACCGGATCACGGTGTGGAATGAGGAAGGTAAGGCGCTGTACAACGCTAACTTCGGTCCCGGCCAGCGGATCCCGTACGAGAACATACGCGATGTGGATATCGCAGATCTCGACGCTGACGGCGACCTCGAGATCATCACCGGCACCTCCGCGGGACTCGTGGTGGTGCTGGATCACGAATGCAACCTTCTGTGGTCAAAGCGCCCGCAGCGCGCCCCGAAACGCGTCAAAGCTGTCACCGTCGAGGGCGAGGATCTTCCATGGATATTTGTGGTCTGTGAGGACGGCTCGGTGGTT
>JBKHJK010000510.1:0-3026 GCA_046538215.1 Armatimonadota bacterium | reverse complement strand
ATGGTAGTGGCAGTGATGAGAATGATAACAGACACAGACGCGAGGGTTAGTTGTGTGCAGTTTTGGGGCTGGCGCTGGCCGTAAGCGGGCTGGCTCCTGTTCCCGTGTCTGACTGAATACTGAAGGTCGCGAGCCAGGTCGCAACAGGGCTCGCGGCTCTTTTGATTCACCCTAACTGAAGCAGTAGTACCACCGCAGGCCGCGAGCGCTCAGCAGATGCTCGCGGCCTTTTTTGTTGCGCACGCCCAACCATTCTGCTAAAGGAGAGCCATTATGTACACACCGTCACTGCAGGAGTTTGAGAAGAAGGCCGAAGAGGGCAATCTTATACCCGTGTACCGGGAGTTGGTGGCTGATGTGGATACACCGGTCTCGGCCTATATGAAACTCCGGCACCTGGGAAACGGCTATTCCTGCCTGCTGGAGAGCGTCGAGGGTGGCGAGAGCATCGCTCGCTACTCCTACATCGCCTGCTCGCCCTACCGCATAATGAGCTCGAAGGACAGGGAGGTCACGATTCGTGAGGGCAGCGACGTGCGCACTGAGACACTCGCGCCGGAGCAAGATCCGCTGGACGTGCTGAAAAATCTGCTGGGGGAGTATGAGTTCGTCCCACCGGAGACGCCTGACCGGTTTTATGGTGGGGCAGTGGGCTATTTAAGCTACGATATGGTCCGGTTTTTTGAAGATCTGCCCGATGAAAATGTGGATGATCTCAATCTTCCGGACTGCCAGTTTGTGTTTACCGACAACCTGGTTATCTTTGATCACGTCATGCACAGGCTCCGTATCGTGGCGAATGCGCATGTCACCGATGGCCCTCAGAGCGCATACTGGGATGCAGTGGCGCGTATTGACCGCATGGCAGAGGCCCTTCAACAGCCGCTGGAAGTGACCAGTCCCGGATCTGTCACTCCGAAGATCCCGGATGATCCGTCGGCCCTCAAATCAACGATGACGCGGTCGCAGCACCGCCAGGCGGTGGCAAAAGCGAGAGAATATATCAGCGCCGGGGATGTGATCCAGGCGGTCATTTCCCACCGGCTGTCGGTGGATTTGGACGTCGAGCCGTTTGATCTTTACCGCGGGCTTCGGGCGATCAATCCCTCGCCGTATATGTACTATCTGAATCTGGGTGAGGCGCAGCTCATCGGCGCGTCACCGGAGCTTCTGGTGCGAAGCGAAAACGGCAGCGTGGTCACTCGTCCAATCGCAGGCACGAGGCGACGGGGTGAAACGGAAGAGGAAGACACCGCACTGGCCGAAGAGCTGCTGGCGGACGAAAAGGAACGGGCGGAGCACGTAATGCTGGTGGATCTGCATCGCAACGATATCGGCCGGGTGTGCAGGCCCGGAACGGTGGATGTTGATGTTTTTATGGAAGTGGAGCGGTATAGCCATGTGATGCACATTGTCACCAACGTTATCGGAGAGCTGGCCGATGAGCACGATAATTATGATCTGCTGCGGGCGGTCTTTCCGGCGGGAACTGTCACAGGCGCGCCCAAAATCCGGGCGATGGAGATCATCGAAGAGCTGGAACCGTGCCGCCGTGGACCGTATGCAGGAGTTGTGGGGTACTTCTCATATTCCGGTGCCATGGATACATGCATAACACTCCGCACGATCGTGGGCAAAGAGGGCACCTACCACTTCCAGGCCGGTGGTGGCATCGTGGCGGATTCAGAGCCGGATTTCGAATACCAGGAGACGCTATTGAAAATGGGGGCCTTACTCGACGCAGCCAAAATGGCCGAGCGTGGGCTGAGCTAACCCAACACACAGGGCAAAACGGAGGGTATGACCATGATTATGCTGATCGACAACTACGATTCATTCACCTACAACCTGTACCAGTACCTTGCCGAAATGGGGCAGGAAGTGCGGGTACACCGCAATGACCGCATCAGCGTGGATGAGGTTATTGATGCCGCCCCGGATAAGATCGTAATTTCTCCGGGGCCCTGTACGCCGACCGAAGCAGGGATTTCGTGTGATCTTATCGAGGCGGCGGCAGGGAAGGTGCCTATCTTAGGTGTCTGTCTGGGGCACCAGGCAATCGGACAGGTGTTCGGCGGGGAGGTCGTCCGGGCGCCCAGGCTGATGCACGGGAAAACCTCGGAAATTCTGCATGACTCCCGCGGTGTTTTTACCGACCTTCCCAACCCATTTACCGCGGTCAGATACCACTCACTGGTGATTGAGCCGGACAGCGTTCCCGAATGTCTCGAGGTCTGTGCCCGCACAGATAGGGATGAGATTATGGGGGTTCGGCATCGCGAGTATGCAATTGAGGGCGTCCAGTTTCACCCCGAATCGATACTTACGGAACATGGCAAAAAGCTGCTGGCAAATTTCATAGAGTACAGTGCTTCTAAAGCAGGATAATTGGAGGTGCGGCGATGCTTGGACCACTGACTGAGAAGATTATTGAAGGTCAAACGATCAGTAGCAAAGAGGCTGAGGAGGCGATGGGCAACATTATGGCCGGGGAGGCCACCCCCGCCCAGATTGGCGCCTTCCTCACCGCAATGCGCATGGCCGGTGAGCGGCCCGAACAGATCGAGGGTTTTGCGCGGAGCATGCGTGAAAACTGCATCCGCATACCGTATGATGGGGACGACCTCGTGGACACCTGCGGCACCGGCGGCGATGCGATGGATACGTTCAATATTTCCACTGCTGCGGCGCTGGTGGCGGCCGGTGCCGGTGTGAAAATAGCCAAGCACGGCAACCGCAGTGTCTCCAGCCAGTGCGGGAGTGCGGATGTGCTGGCCGAGCTCGGAGTCAGCATTGATTTGAGCCCCGAGGACATCGCCGGATGTATCGATGCATGTGGTATCGGCTTTCTATTCGCTCCCAGCCTGCATCCGGCAATGAAATACGCTATCGGGCCACGCCGGGAGCTGGGCATGCGGACCGTGTTTAATGTGCTGGGACCGCTGACAAACCCGGCCGGCGCCTCCCGCCAGCTCCTCGGGGTCTTCGCCCCTGAACTCACCGAGGTGATCGCCGATGCACTGGGC
>JBKHJK010000509.1:0-3026 GCA_046538215.1 Armatimonadota bacterium | reverse complement strand
GTCCAGGGGAGAATGTCATTTATTCTCAGCTTCCAGCCCGAGTCACAGGACCCGAGACAGGTGACACAAAAATGGGCCTGCCATTCCGAGCCATGATGACGGGATGTGGACGGTTGGTTGAAAATGAAAGAAATCGACTCGGGCTGGAAGCTGGCGACAAAGGCGTCGCCACCTGCGATTTGCACAAACAAACACCCCAAATCGCAGGCCGAGCCACGGGGAGAAGACGTACCCAACACAGAGGTAACTTGAGCCACGGAAGCTCTCCCTTCGTCTGCTGGGCAGTTTCATGATGGCACATTGCCCACATCCCAGATATACACAAAACCGGGGAAGGCATTGACAGAGGCTGCCGGGAACTCTTTACCGAAGACGAAATCCACGGACAGGTCGGTGGCAATCATGAAACGCAATCTATCCATCCTTCTGATTCTTACGTGCCTGTTGATAGCGACTGCAGCCCTGGGCGCGAGCCTGCCTCTGGGAGTACGCGGGGCGAAGAACATGGTCATACAGGCCGAACCGGGGCCGCTTTCTGTCACCATCATCAAGCAGGACCTGAATATCTACGAGGGCCCGGATATCATCACAGGCCGCTTCCTCGACCCTCTGGGGCGAGAGCTGGAGGTCTTCGAGATACCCGATGGTGAAAAAGAGAAGGGTCGCGGCCCCAGGCAGACGCTCACGCTGCAGACAGAGGCGAAAGTCTCGGGCCTGTACCGCGTGGAAATGTCCGGCAGCAGCGACCTCATCATCGGAATGGAGACGAACGCCGCACACTATGCCGTGATGGGCGGCATCTCCTTCCATCTTCACCAGGCATCCGGCCGCGTGTATTTTCTGCCACCGGATGAAGAAAAGGTAGAAATTGCCGCCAGCGCCGCACACCATCCCGGAAAGCAGGATATGCCGCTGGTGGATGCCTCGGGTGAGACGATACACACCTTCAGCCTCGGAGAGCCGCGCGAGGAGTTCACCTTCACCATTGAACCGGATATGGGCGACCGCAGCGCGCCGTGGTATCTGGATATTGAAAAGCTCGATGTCAACATCAAATTCTCCAATATCCGGTATTGGGCGATGGAGGAGGGGGCGCTGTTTGTGCCTGAAGAAAAGCCGTACCACCTGGGACCGTGGAAACACGTGCAGTATCTGCAACCCGGTGAGGAGGCCGAAAAGATCTTTTTCGTCTATAACCACAGCGATGAAACCGTCAATTTCAGCACGGGTATCGAATCCCCCGACGGCCTGGTGGCAAACGTCGAGCAGCGAGGCGTGACGGTCGAGCCGGACGGCTCCGCGACCATTCCGGTGACATTCAGCGTTGGCGACGACGCTCCGATTGATGAGACGCTCACCGCCGAACTGATCGTCACAAAAGCGGATGAACCGGGGGTCGGGATGACCTCTGATCTGGAGGTGCGCGTGGGCGAATCGCCGGTGTCAAAGCCGCTGGATCTGCCGATTGTGCACCGCAAATTCACGCATGAAAACGAGCTTTTCGGCTACGCGCCGGAATACCGCTGCGGTCCGGTCTATTTCGATCATCAAAACCGCGCCCACATGCTCAGCCCCTATGCGATGTGGGTGATGGAGGACGGCCAGTGGGCCCGCCGGGAGTTCACCGACGAGCTTGCCGAAACCTTCGACAGCTACGCCGGCACGGACTTCACCAAGCACATGAAGATCGCCTTTGATGAAAACGACGGCGCGTGGTTCACCGTCCGGATGCGGCGCGATGGGCACCCCACTCGGACACTCCTCATGTACACACCGGATCACGGGCGCACCTACATCCCGGTGCCCGAAATGCCCTCCGGGAAAGTTGATTTCGAGCAGTTCACCGGACACAACGACTATCCGATCCCCCGCATTGTGCATTACGAAACCCGCCAGGCGCACCCGGCGAAATGGACCTCGTACCAGATCATGCGGTTCTACATGCCGACTGTGGTTGATGGGAAACCGGATATCGGAGAGCCGTTTATCGTCAGCGAGGATGCCACCGGCGGCTCCCAGCACTCGGGCGGCCCGGCGACCATGCAGACGAAGGACGGGCAGACCAGCTTCGTCTGGATCGAGCCGACGCCACCGGAGGACGAGGCTCCCGGCATGCCCACCTTTGTCGGCGCCTACAACCACGGCACCGGCGAAATGGGCGAAAGGCTGTTCTTGCGCTATGGCTATCCGCCCAACGACGGTCACAACCAGCCCGCACTGTGCCTCGACAGCGAGGGCTATCTGCACGCTCTCACCGGTGCGCACGGCGACAACTTCTATTACCTCCGCTCACAGCAGCCCAATGATCCCTACGGCGGCTGGACTGAGCCGGAAAAGACTCTCACCGCTGGATGGGTGGATGCAGACACCGATGAGGACGGGCGCGGGCGGCAGACCTACGCGTCCCTCATCTGCGATCCCGATGACACTCTGCATATCGCCTTCCGGCAGTGGCGCAATATCGGCGATTACCATAAGGGCAGCTACTATGGCGGGCTGTCATACCAGCAAAAGCCCAAGGACGGCTCGTGGAGCCCGGCGAAAGTCATCGTTGTCCCGCCGGTTTCGGGTTATTCGATTTATTACCACAAGCTCACGGTGGATCGGCAGGGCTGGCTGTGGCTGTTCTATCGCTACTACAGCGGCGATGAGGAGTATCGCTACAACTACCTGGCGTACAACCAGAAGCGGGCGGTCCTGGTGTCCAGAGACGGCGGCGACACCTGGAAGCTCGCCGAAACCGAAGACTTCGCAGAGGCGGAATTCTAACCGTGACGAAGACACATACAACCCTTTCACTCATCCTTGCGGCGGTTGTGATCTTCGCAGCCGCAGCACCGACTGTGGCACAGGAGGCGGCAGACATGCAGCAGCGTCACGAGCAGGCAGCGAACAGGCAGCGGCGGGTCATCCTCAATAATGACGGCAACGAAGTCGTGTATCTCGCCACAGAGCCCACTGCAGAAAATGTCCTGAGCCATCACACCACTCCGGTCGCCGAAACCCACGTCGACAGCATCTTTTAC
>JBKHJK010000508.1:0-3039 GCA_046538215.1 Armatimonadota bacterium | reverse complement strand
GTCTCGGCACCGCGTTTTCCCCATAGAATCATTAAGCCCACGGGGCGCTTGACGGTGTCCTCACCCTCTTCAATGGGCTCGCGGCTCCAGACGATGGGCACCAGCATAATCGGCGGATACATCTCGACAAATGAGAGGCGCACAGGCTCCTGAAGAACCTGGTGCTCCTCTTCATTCAGAGCCTTCCACACATGCGCGGAGAAGAGACTTTCTTCCTCGACGTCCACCGGCTCCACATCATCAACGTCAACGGGCGCCATGCCATTTTTAATCGTCTGTGGATGCAGTCGGTTATCGGCCGGTGAGAGCGAAAAAATGCCGATACCACTGGCCCTCACAATCTGGGCCACTTTGTCTCCGAAGCGTTCCAGTGTGGCGGAATTCATGCGTCAACATTCTCCTGCAAGCGGCGGGATAATAGCAAACATACGCGCATCCATGTGGGTACGACCCGCGTCAACAATACAGAGCAATTATACACAGTAAGCGGTGTTTTAGCAAATCAGAAAGTGTGACAGGTCGAGCCAGTTCATCGGACCCTATTCGGGCGGCACCAGTCGTCCCTGGGGGCCGAAGATCTCCAGTTCAGAGATCCACATGTGCCGTTTCTCATCAGCATTTCCGCCCTCCGGCGGCTGCCACACGCGGATGCACTCTGTCACCACAGGATTCACTTCGTGGTGGGAACACTGCTCGTGGGTGTGTGAGGTTACTGTAAGAAGGTCAGTCCACTCATCGCCGTCCCATGCCTGTATGTTGTAGTGGCGGGAGGTGTGGAAGTGGTTCCAGTATGCCCACCAGATTTTCACGGCGGTAACAGTTCGCGGCCCGGGAAAGCGTGCGACGATCCAGTGTGGCGCATCGTTCTCTTCGGAAAGCCACGTCTTCCCGGCGGTTGTTCCTCCGCTGCTGTCCATTTTTCTGCCGTCGGCGACCACTGTCCAATCGGCCCACGCCTTATTGTCAGTCACGCTGTCCACTGCAAGCTCCGTGCCGTCGCTGAGTGTGTGGGGTTCGATATGGCGGAAGACAACCGCAAAGTTCAGAGCCTCGCTGTCCAGCGCCCAGTCGTCGGCAGAGACGACAATGGTATTGATGGGCCTCAATTCGCCGATGACAGCGGGGACATCAAGATGCAGGCGGGACCGGTGCGGCGTCATCTTTTCCAGCGTCAAGGGAGGGTCGCTCGGTCGGAATGTGCGGCCGCTGCAGTTCACCTCATACGACTTTGTCCGGAGCCAGTTGTCGGCGTCGGCTATCTCGATGCTGATCGTCTGTGGGCAGGTCGCAACACCGCCGATATCCAATCGCGGGCGGACGTCGAAGCGCCTTCCGTCAATGGATACTTTGACAACCTCCGGCGGGCCGCTATCCTGTAGATTCACCCACGGCGGCACAGAGGCCGTTACAGTGGTCGAGCCGTGGCAGAGGTCATCCGAGGAGATGGTGAAATGCAGCGCCCCGTCACTCCGGCGCGTGTCTAACGGCACCCAGCCGTCGCGGGTGCGATACAGAACATCACCGGAAGCCGCTGTAGGGGGGAGCGTGACCTGCAATTCTCCCATGGTCTGGATATGATACACGCCGTCGTCGTCCCGCGCACATATCGCAGCAGGAGTCATGAAAAAAAGCAGCACGATGAAGATACCTGCAGGGCTGAAGGTGCGCCCCAAATCCATGACGTTTCCCCCTGTCACTGCACTTCAATTTCCGAGAGCCACATGTATTCCGAGCGGCCGGCCTGTCCCGAATTCGGTGGCTGCCACACGCGAACCGCGGTCGTCGTCACCGGGTCGAATTCGTGAACCGAGCACTGACGTTCACTTTGATTGTGAACCTCCGCCTGTGTCACCCACTCATCGCCATTCCACACCTGGATCTCATACGCCCGGGAGGTTCGATACGTCTCGTAATACGCCCACCAGAGCTTTACCGTCGAGATCTCACGCGGTTCGGGAAACTCCATCTTTATCCAGTGGGGGAGAGCATTCGGCTCTGACAGCCACGTTTTGCCTGCTGTCGTGCCGGAACCTTCCTCCATGACCTCACCGTCAACCACGACCGTCCACTCCTGCCAGCCGCTAGCCGAGGTGACGCTGTCAACCGAGAGGACAGTGCCATCCTGCATACGGTGTCCTTCGACGTATTTGAAGGTGAGAGTGAAGTTCAGTGAAGCATCGTCAATGGCGTAGTCGTCCATGCTGATGGTGAGATGGTTATCGCGCCCGAGATTGTCGAAAACTGCCGGGAGGTCCACGGTGACGACAGCGCGTCGCGGCCCCAATCGCTCGAATGAAACCGCATCACCCCGCACATCGCAGCGGCGTCCGTTCGCGCTGATGAGAAGCGACCGGCGCTGCAGCCAGTTCCTTTTATCCGCGATTTCCACACGCACCCGCCCGGGAGCAGTATCCACACCTCCGAGATTGATCTGCTCGGCGGGGGCGTAAGTTCTTCCATCAATCTCAACGCTGTGCACCGCGGGCGGTTGGCGGTCGTCGAGGTCAACGTGGTCCGGCATATCGAGCACCAGTACCGTTCGGCCGGCCTCGATCTTTTCGGCGTCAAGCGCGATCTCGATAACGCCCTCAGAGGGAATTACTGGCATGCTTTGCCACGAATTTGATGCGTCTTTGTACAGGATATTGGAGATGTGGTCTCCTGCCGGCAGATATATCTGCAGCGAACCGGTTGTATGCACGCGGTAAGCGGTGGCAGAGGCTGCTGCTGCCCCAGAAAGGCAGAGAATAAGCATGATACAAAGACACAGTAACACCCGGGGATGCTGTTTCATCGTAAAAACCTCGCCGAGACAGAATGGCTGCGTACTCATGTATTCCCCGGATGGTTCTCATACACCTGCCCCTCACGTTCGCCGAATGGTGTCAGACACGGCGCCCCACATTTTTTCTCGACATCCCTTGACACGCGCTGGGTACCTTTGCTATGGTAGCGGCAGTGATGAGAATGATAACAGACACAGACGCGAGAGTTAGTTGTGTGCAGTTTTGGGGCTGGCGCTGGCCGTAAGCGGGCTGG
>JBKHJK010000507.1:0-3040 GCA_046538215.1 Armatimonadota bacterium | reverse complement strand
AACACGCTGGGCTTCCCGCGGGCAGGATACACCGTCAGCCATGCGTGGACGGAGGTGCACGCCCAGGCGACGGCCACCATCCTGGCGGGCACCTATCCGCATTCCGGCGGCAGGGCCGCGGGTCTGGTCGCTGCACTATCGCTGTGCATGCTGCTGGCTATCTTTGCTGTGGGAAGGCCCGCGTGGATGGTGTGGGCGGCTTCCGCTGTTCTTCTTGTTTTCTGGACGGTTTTTGCGGCGCTTCTTTTTGTCGCCGCTGATGTTCTGCTGCCGATGACGGGTACGGCGCTGGCGCTGCTGGTCAGCGGGCCGGTGCTGTCGGCGCTGCAGTCTGAGCGTGCCCTGAAGTCGCTGGCGGCCTTCAAGCCCGACTGGGTGCGCGTACATGGCGAGCAGATCGAGGCCACGGTGCTGGTGTGCGATCTGGCCGGCTTCACCGCCCGGTCCGAACGCGACACCCCCGGCGAAGTCCTCGACATGCTCCAGATATTTTTCCGCACAGTGGATCGCACCGTCGCAGAGTCTGGCGGGATTTCAGCACGCAGGCCGGGCGATGCCGCCATTGTATTCTTCCGGCCCGATGACAAACTGGCACACCACGCACTCCGCGCAGTGCAGGCGGCCCTGAAGCTGGAGCACCAGCTTCCTGAAGTGCTGGAGGAAGACCTCGGCTTCGGGATTACCCTCACAACCGGGGCAATCACCCTCGGCTTCGTGGGCACGAATACCCCCGAACCGCAGATACTGGGCGACGCCGTGAACGTGGCCTTTCGGCTGCAGGGAGAAACCAGAGAGCGCAATGAGCCCGTCATCACCGACTGGGCGACCGCCACAGCCACCGATGAAATTGCCCGGATGATGCGCCCGCTGGGCCAGGTGGAGGTGCGCAACAGGACCACACCGGTGCAAATTTTCGCCCCTGTCGCGCACTCATTCTCGGACATGGCTGGCGAACAGGACGCATCAGAGCGCAGGGAGAAGAACTCCACATGAAGCGACTGGCTCTGTCCACCATGATTGCGTGTTTCGCCGTGAGCGCACTCGTCCATGCCGGTCAGATCGAATGGATCCGCCGTGGAACCGCATACATCCATATTAAGAGCCCCGACACCGTTACCATCACCGTACAAAAACGATTCTGCCCCGCGCCATATCTGTATCTTTACGGGCCGGACGGAGACTGCATCAGCCGTCGCCCTGTGACCGCCGACGATACAGAGCTGCGACTGCCGCTGGACGCCGGTCCGGGCACATATCGCCTCCTGCTCAGTGCCGAACCGGTGTGGAGCGCCAGCACGGAGCATTCACCGGTGATTCTTCGCCCCGAGCGCGAGTGGACGGGATTGCATCAAACCGACGATGTGCCCCGGAAATATTACTTCTCGGTCACTGAAGGAACCGACAGCTTCACCCTTCATGCCACCAACCACAACGGTAGCGGCGGCGCCCCCGGAGTTGTGAAGCTGTACGACCCGGGGGGAGAAATGGCGAAAGAGGTCCGTCTCGATGCCATCAGTCCCGTCACGTTGATGGAGCGGATTGGTGCCGCAAATAAGCGGGAGGCCGAACTAAAATACAGGATCCTAACCAGGCGCATCAATATCACCGACCCCACTCCGGGCACATGGTCCGTCGAGGGATACTGTGTGAAGAGCGCTGACGATATCGGCTTCTGGCTCGATGGCGTGCCGAATTTCTGCGCAATGAACGCTGAAGATCTGTTTGAGCCGACTTTCCCACCCGCTGAAGCGACGGTCACCGTCCGGGCCGATAGCGCAGTCGGGCCGACGGGAGACCCATCTGTCATTTGCGGCTTTAACCGTGGGGATCAAACACTGCCAATTGTGCAGGACCTGCGCATGAAGGCCGTGACGGATTACTGCAGCCAGTACTGGCGCGAGCGCGAGAACGATGACAACGACCCCGATCATATCAACTGGGAGGGCTTCGATTTTGACGCGGAAGACCGGCGCACCGATTATCTGGACCGGGGCGGCTTCACCGGCCTGACACATATACAGTTCAGCCCGCCCGGCTGGATCGGCAAAGCGGGCAGTGATGTATGGATGAGCAATCTCGACGAGGTCGGCGAGTTTGTGGCGGCGTATATCACCTACTACCGCTCCAGGCGTCCTTCAGGAAGAAAATACTTCACCTTCATCAATGAGCCGAACCTCGCATTCGGTTCCGATACGACAGCCCGTGACAGGTATATCGAATCGTATCTCGCAGCAGGCAGGCGCCTGAGGCAGGTACGAGATCCTGCCGTCACATCAGCAAAACTCGGCGGGCCGGATGTCGCCATCAGCATCTACCACCAGCCGTGGGACTGGATCAGCGCGCTCCTGGATGCCGCAGACGAGTACGTTGACTTCGTAAGCTATGACGTCTATGCATACCGCCTGCTTGATGAGACCTGGCGCTACGCCGATGATATCCGCCGCGTCCGACAGATCATCCGCGATCACGACACCGATGGGCAGGATGAGGAAATACTCATCTTCGAAACCAATCTGAAGGGCGGACTCTACCTGCAGTCATCCCTGCAGGATACGCATTATTCGGCGGTGTGGTGGGCGTCGGTGCTCAATCACGCCCTCGGCACCGGCGACATCCGTGCCATAACCTACTTCACACTGGTCGAACGGGGAGCCCGGCGGAAGGGATTGCTCCGGGAAGATGGGACGCCGAAGCCGGTGTACTACGCCATGCAAATATATAACGAGAATCTGCTGCCACAGGTCATTGAAGCGGAAACATCTCACGCACAGGTGGATTGCCTGGCAACACGCGATACAGAAAGCGCCCGGCTGAATATCTTCCTGGTCAACCGCAGCCGCCGCAGCGTTGACCTCTCTGACCTGTCCGTTCATGTCCCGGGCATTGAAGGAGCAGTGAATCTTGTTACGCAGCGTTTCACGGGCGATGTGAGCGGGCCCCACACAGCCGAAGAGAAGGAAATCAGCTTTGTCGAAGGCGTGCTGAAACACACTGACACTCTCGTCCCCCGGTCAATCACTGTCTATAAGCTCTCCCGTCC
>JBKHJK010000506.1:0-3042 GCA_046538215.1 Armatimonadota bacterium | reverse complement strand
GTTCAGCACCGTGTCCAGCGCGTTGGCCTGGGTCTCGACACCGTTGAAAATACTGTCAAATGGCGAGGGCCGCAGATCCATGAAACCCGGCGCTGTTACTCCCACGAAAACGGTCTTATCCTTCAGCTTCTGCCCTGCATCATCAGGCACGGTATCTCCCAGGAGACTGGCTGCGGAGACTCGTGGGTACGTTAGCCGCCCTCCGGTGAAATTGACCAGCATGCGTCCGTGCAGATCAATTGGAATCCGGGCCTGTTCGCCGAGGGTGATATGCCGCCCGGTCTGAATCGCGATCTCTGATCTGGGGATCTGAAGAATGTCACATGCTGCCACCAGCACCGCCGAGGGGATGAGATGCTCCCGGTAGCGGACCACCGGCAGAATGTGCCGGAACACACCGTCCCCGCTGTCCAGCACGTTCATAACCCCGACACCGGCGGCCGGCTTCACGAGTATCTCCAGCGGCATATCCACAGCCCGCGCCTCGTACAGGGTCGCACCGGCCACCAGCCCTCCGCCCGTGGTGACCGCCACGTCGTCCCACGAACGCTCAATGAGGTACTCATCAAGCGGGGCCGCCGTCAGCCCCTCCTCGGGCTCATACACCATCCCGGCATGATAGACGGCGCCAAACTCCCTGGTTGCTTTTGCAAGCAGCCGATCGTCCTCACCGGTTTCCTGCGGATCCACAAAAAATGTGTCGAAGATACAGCGTTTCGCGCCGAGAGTGTGAAGCTGCTGGACAAGCCGAGCGAGGTGACGTCGCGGCCAGGGCCACCGCCCAATCTGGCGAATGCTGGTTTCATCAACGGCGACGATGGCGATCCGGGGGTCAGGCTGCTGCTGGCCACGCACACGAAAGCGCCAGTCCACCGTGTACAGCTCCATTCGGTCCAGCGTGGTCTGGCCGGGCCAGAAGTAGGCGATCAATATCAATCCCGCCCACAGCGCAATGGCACCGTATGCAAACCGCCTGACCTTTTGGGAGGGCCTGTATCCCATCTCCACCGACCCCTGATAACCGCCCACTGCGGCGCTCGTTTAGACATGGACTGGCAAGGGTACATTATAATACGTTAAAATGCCAGTCTAAGAGCCTCATTACTGTGTCGCGCCCTCGCGCGGGGCACAACAGGGTGTAATGCCTGATGCGCAAAACGGCTGTCTTATTCATAACGGTTTTGTTTCTTCTTATATTTATTGCCGGCGTAATCCTCCAATCGGCGCTGATATTTCAGCGGATTGCCGTTGTCCGGGCGGTCGAGGGCGATGTTATGGTGAAAGCGCGCAAACACCAGGACTTCGAAC
The DNA here is from genome assembly GCA_046538215.1 of Armatimonadota bacterium. Taxonomy (GTDB): domain Bacteria; phylum Armatimonadota; class Zipacnadia; order Zipacnadales; family UBA11051; genus JBKHJK01. Next base: position 1,734 of record JBKHJK010000506.1, on the reverse strand, counting down.
CGGTGGCCGGCAAACAGCGCCTCTATGCCGGAGACACAGTTCGCACGGGCGAGGATGGATATCTGAAGCTCGAATGGATCGACGGGACGCGCGTTGCTGTTGATCCAGAAACACAGATGACGATTCTCAAATGCCGCATGAACAGGATGACAAACAGCGAGACATCGCTGTTCAAGCTCGATGTGGGCAACATCTGGATCCGCGTCATCAAGGTGCTGAGCCAGAAGTCCAAGTTCGAGATCCGCACTCCTACCGCCACCGCCGGTGTGCGCGGGACGGTCTTCTCGGTTCGCGTGGATGAAGCCGGGGAAACTGAAGTATCGGTGTATGAGGGAAGTGTTCTCGTCAACAGCGAGGCGAGGTCGGAAACGGTCGAACAGGAGAATGTCGCCCGCATCGCCGGTGATTCTGTGAACCTTCAGGCTTTCGGCGAGGCTGAAAAAAAGCAGTGGGAAAGCAAAAGGGACGTTGCAGGGCCGGTTCTGTATGTTGAGGTCCCCGAAGGCGGCTACTCTGCGGCGCCCGGTGAAACGGTGGAGATCAGGGGCCAGGCCGAGCCGGGTGCGAAAGTCGCCGTCAGCGGTCAACCCGTGGAATTGAAGATAAAGCACCGCTTTGACACAGAGGTCACCGTCCCTGAGGATTTTGAAGACGATACTCTCGTCGTTGCGGTGACAGCCGTTGACCGGCGCGGTTTCATCGCCGCTGAAGATGTCGAAATCACGGTCACCCGGTGACCAAAGGCGGTCATGGCCTGTGACCGGGTGGTTATTGTGCCCGTGAGGTCAGCCCTATTTCGTCCAGCTTCTGAGTGTCAGCATGACAGGATAGTGCGACCCTGATTCGGGCATCGTCGTCACATCCAGCTTTAACGTCGAACGGGGGCGCATCGTCTCTTTATGGATGACCGCCTCGGTCGCCGATGAGGACAGCAGCGGCGTTTCTACCAGTCTATCCCCAATCCAGAAGGTCCCCCGGGCGGCCCCACCACGCGGGCGCATGGTCAGCTCCACAATCGCCGTATCGTCCGTGGGGTTCTCCGCGGAGACCTCCACACGATGCAGCACCCCATAACTTCCCATCAGTTCCACTCCGTGACTGTTTGTAATATGGCCTTTACCCAGCGGAAAGAATGACCAGTTTCCACTGCCCACGGTATGTGTGAGCTCCACCACGCGGGTGCCTGCAAAAACGCAATTGCTGATCTTCTGGTGCGTCGTATCGTCATCCGAGATCGGAAGTGAGGGCCATTCGGGGCCGTCCGCCGGTACCGCAATGACCTCCAGAACGAGGTCTGTGGCCTGCCGTGGTGCCAGGCGCATCGCCCCACTGGTAATCCGCCCCAGCGGCATCTGTTCAGTGACCACGTGGGTGCAGCTTTTGGCGGGAAGATGAGCCACATACCCGGTGGAGGTGAACAGGTCGCTTAAGAAACGGACGGCGGCCGTATGGCCAACAAAAATCTCATCATTCGAGGGGCCGGCACTGGCCCCGGTGAGGTGAACTTGTGCATGCTGTGTGGACCGGTTATGGAGCGCCACTGAGAGCCGTAGATCGCGCTGCGAGAGATTGAGATGGTGCCACAAAAGCCGCACAGGACGACCGCCGTACATGTGCTCACGCAGCAATACCGCCGGCTCGGTAACCTTCTCTGGAACGTTGCTGACAGCCAGGATGTTGGCAGGGGCTTCAGGGGCTTGCGTTATCTGGCGCCGGATCTGCTGGCGGGTGGAC
>JBKHJK010000505.1:0-3047 GCA_046538215.1 Armatimonadota bacterium | reverse complement strand
GCCTGACGGTGACCGCTTTACGTTCTGTGCTGTTTCAGACACCCAGACCTCAAAGCCGGCGGTGCCAAAGGAAGTGACCATCCGCGAGGTGGGGGAGATGAAGCTTCTGGACCCCGATTTCGTCATATCGTCGGGTGACATGATCCGGGGATACAGCGGTAATGAGGACCTCGTGCGGAAGATGTGGGCGGCGCATTTGGAGCTCACCAACGCCCTACCGATGCCCTTTGTGCCCGGTCCTGGAAATCATGACATCTGGGGATGGAATTCGCGGGAGATATACAAAGAACTCATCGGCCCGACGGCCTTTTCCTTCGATTACGGAAACGCCCATTTCATCACTCTGGATACCGAAGAACCCCAGCACATGACGACTCTCAGCCCCGCGCAGATTTCGTGGCTTGAGGAGGATCTCAAGAAGCTGGAAGCACGTGGCGGCGCCGAGCACATCTTTATGTTCATGCACAAGCCGATGTGGGTCCCGCGGTATGAAAGCAACTTCCGGGAAAAGATTCTGCCGCTTGTGGAAGAATATCCGCTTCGCGCGATTTTTGCCGGCCACGAGCACCTGTACCGGGTGGATTCAATCGAGGGTGTGGACTGCAAGTTCTTCGTGATCGGCGGGGGTGGAGGAAGCCTGCTGGTGGGCCCGAAACTCGGAGGGTTCCACCATTTTTTGCATGTTTCGATCAAGGGCGAACAGGTAAGTTATGCCGTCATTAAGCCCGGAAATATCGAGCCGATCAGCGTCATGCCCGGCATGCAGCTTGAGCAGTAGGGCAGAGGCCTTTGGGAATGAGATATATCAGCATGGAATCATTGTCTCATAAAAGTTGCCTGAGAGCGCTATTGATCGTTTCACCGCGTCAGGAGCCGGACTCGGGCTGGAAGCTGGCGGCAAAAAAGCCGCCACCCTCGGGCTGTAAATATCACAGCCCTCGGGCCGAGCCACGGGGACGTTTGGCAGTTGTGCGCCAGACTCCAGGGGCAGAGGTGCTGGGATGTTTATGAGGCAGTATCAGCATGTGCGCCCATAATACGCTTTAAGTCTCAACAATAAATAGGGCTGCGGCGGAAATACCGCAGCCAGGGAGGACTTCAGATGAAAATTGGCATTGTCTCATTTGGCGACGGACGCAAAAGGGTGACCGACCAGCTTTTTGATGAAACCATCGAGTTCCAGGACCGGATTATCAAATGGCTGCAGAACGAGGGGCACGAGGCCATCGGCTACAACAAGGTGGTGTATAACTACGCCGGCGCCCGCGAATCGGCCGGACTGTTTGCAGAAAACGACTGCGACATCGTTATTTTCAACTACGCCGTCTGGTCGTATCCCGACTTCTCTGTGCAGTGCGCCCAGCGGATTGCCGTTCCGATTTTGCAGATCGGCAACATCAATCCGGGCTACCCCGGCTGGGTGGCCTTCTTCTGTGCCGCCGGGTCGCTTGATGAGGTCGGCATCCCGTACGGCCGCGTGCTTGGGGACATCAACGATCCCGACGTCGGTGCGCAGGTTAAGGAGTTTTTGGCCCGCCACGAGCCCTCAAAGCGGCGGACGGGCGAAGAAGCCGCTTACGAGTTGTGGGGCATGCGGTTTGGCGAGTTCGACGGCCCCTCGATGGGCATGTACACCGGCCATGTGGATGCAAGCCAGTGGATGGAGCAGCTTGGCGTGAATGTCCACCACCGCAGCCAGCTCACGCTGTACCAGGAGGCGAAGCGCATTGACGACGACCGCGTGGAAGCCGGGCTAAACTGGCTGGAGGATGTGTGCAAAGAAATCCAGTATGACGGCAACATGCTCACCCCGGGGCTTGACGGAAGTCTCGCGCGACAGGTGCGCTGGTATCTGGCGATGAAGGACTTCTGCGACGAATACGGCATTGACTTCTGTGGGTTGACCGGACAGCTTGATATGACCGAATACGAGGACGGCATGACCGCGGACCTCGCCGAGGCGCTGCTGAATGACATCGCCGACTGGGAGGACGAAGCCAAGGATCCGATTATCACCGCCACGGAGTGTGATTCCAACGGTGCGCTGACGATGCAGCTTTTGCACCTGATCAGCGGCGATCCGGTGCTGTTTGCCGACCTGCGCCATTACATCAAAGAGATTGACGGCTACGACCTGTGCAACAGCGGACAACATGCCCCGTGGCTGGCGGCGCGGAGTGATGATTACCGCGAAAACTGGCAGCACGTGACACTCACTCCGGCCTCCGAATTCTACTTCAAGTGCGGTGGCGCGTCGGTGCACTTCTTCGCCGAACCCGCCGATCCGGTCACCTTCGCCCGCATCACCCGCTATCGGGGCCGGTTCCGCTGCCACATGTTCACCGGTGCCTTCATGGACCTGCCGCGAGAGAAAGAGGAGGACTTCGGCAGTGACACCTCGCCTGAATGGCCGCACGTATTCGCGCGATTTGACTGCGACTTCGATGATTTCGTCAGCCACTTCTCCTGCAATCACATCCATGCGGCCGTCGGCAACTGGCTGGGCGAGATGAAGGCCGCGTGTGAGGCGCTGGACATCGAGCCGATCGTCATGAGCTGACGAACCGGTTGCACCGGCCACACAATGTGAGATCAAAGAGGCAGGCTCCCTTATGGGGTCTGCCTTTTTCAGTTATATGTTGGAATGTCGGGTCTCGTGAGTACAGGGAAGGCCCGGTTCGTCGGCAGGACAATGGCACGGGAATTGCAGCTTTTGTGGTGGTCTTAGCGGCCGTGGCGAGGGGAAATCTCACAACGATGACGAGGGAATGAAGCTGTGGACAGCCTCCCGATGCTGACGGACCTGACAGCAGAAGCCCTGGAGCGAGGCCTCGATGGGGCGCACAGGCGCCAGCGAGTGATTGCGCAGAACCTGGCAAATATCGAAACACCCGGCTACAGGGCAAAAAGTGTGGATTTTGAGGAGCAGCTTGCCGAAGCGATCAATGGCCGGCGTGAGCAGAGAGCGTCAGGGGAGCGCCCCTCGCTGCAATGTCAGGCCACGGTCGGGTTTCGCAATACCCCCGCCCGTGGCGATGGTAATACCG
>JBKHJK010000504.1:0-3049 GCA_046538215.1 Armatimonadota bacterium | reverse complement strand
CTTTTGCATCATCGCCCTTCTCTTTGCGGTCGCGGGTGCGTTTGTCGTCCGGCTGCTCGGCGATAAAGCTCATCCGCTGGGTATTTGGCATCACCGTCATATCCTCGGGCTTCATGAGCATGTCGGTGAGCACTTCGCCCTCGCCATCGGGCGACATGAGGGCGATCTGCGGGCCGTCATCGGTGCTGGTGATATAGGCGATGCTTTCACCGTCGGGCGACCATGCGGGACCCCGGTCATTGGGCCCTTCGGTGAGTTCCGTCACGACGCCGTCATCAAGTTTGACGCTGGCGATGATTCGCTCTCGCGACGTCTCGTCATCGTCCAGCCGGGTGATGACAAAGACAGCCGAAGTTCCCTCCGGTGATAAGTTAAGATCACCAATGTGTTTAAGCCCGACGCAGCGTTCAACAGTCACTTTCTTGCGGCGTGGCATCTATTGTGAATCTCCTTTCAGAAAATAATCCATCCACGGGTAAATGATGTCTTCAGCCTCGGGGGGGACAAAATGCCCCTTATTATGCAGAAACAGGCTCAGGTTTTCAGGCCGGTCATAAAGTTCATACACAGGTCGTGCAGCCTCCATGTAGTTCCAGTCTTCGATGGGATCGGCGCCGGGTGAGGTGTCTTCGCTCTTTTCAGTCGGCTGCAATCCCCCACCGATGACCAAAAGTGCACGCGGAGCGCACAATGCCACAAGCTGGTGGTGCTGGAGATCGTCGCGGCTGGCAATGGCCTCGCCCAGGTACCAGCGGTCGCTCCAGTTGCTGAAGGGAATGCCCAGACCGCCCTCGCTGCTGACGCCGGCTCCCACCCGCTTGTCAAAGGCCGTGAGATACAGGGCCTCCTTGGCGCCCAGCGAGTGGCCGATACAGCCGATGCGGCCTTCGTCCACCTCAGGGATGGTCTGCAGATAATCCACCGCCCGCATCCCGTCCCACAACATCTTGCCCATCCCCGTCCACTGCGGCCACAGCTCCAGCAGGTAATCAACGATCTGCACGTACTGTGAGCGGGATTTGGCCATCATGGTGCGGTAATCAAACAGATAATTGCGCGGGCACAGGGTCACGTAGCCGCGCTTGGCCAGGTGTTTGCCAAATTGCTTGGCGGGATAGTCCGAAATGCCCGCCGGCCCCATGATACTGCGGTAATGAGTGGGGTGGAACACCACAACACCCGGGGCATTGTTTGGGTCCGTGGGCTTGAGCAGGAATGCTTCGACGCGGCAGTTTTCCTCGACATTGTAGCTGATCAGGAGCCTCGTAATGTCGCCGAGCTGCTCCTCGCCATGGATTTCATAGTTCAATGGGACATGCCGGGGTCCGAAGCCCAGAAAATCCAGCCATCGATGTCTCATTTGCTCCCTTTGCGTTTCCCAGTCCGACAGGGTCTCACCGATATCCAGGTCCGCCAGCTCAAGCGCCTGAGGATCATATTCCGGCGGTGGTGTGGACAGTTGCTGTAAATTTGACATGAGAATTCCTCCAGGATAGCGGCGTGATCCCTCAACCTTCCCATTTCCACGCGACACCCCCTTTGACCTATCTGTAATGACAAAGGAACAAACGCCGCGTTCGGTGAATATCACCCTGGAATTCGTTCATCCAGCCGCATGGAGGCCTATTCATGCTCGAAGTCTGCCGATATATCCCGAAGCAGTCGAAACCTGAAACCGAACAGTCGGGATTCGGTGTCACCGACCTGTGGCTTTTGAGTGTGGTGCTGGTCTGGGGCTTCAATGCGGTGGCCTCGAAGTTCACCCTTGAGCTGCTGTCTCCGCTTGCGGTTCTGGGCGTCCGGATGGCAGGTGTCGGACTTTTGCTCGCCTTCGTGGTTGTAGTAATCCGCCGCAGGTCGCTTTTTGTGGAAAGAAAGACCCTGTGGCTGTTCCTCCTCGGCGGGGTCCTGATGGCCCTGCAGAATGGTACCTTCTTCTGGGCATTCAAGCTCACAACCGCAAGCGAGGCAGCGCTTCTGATCAGCACCTCACCCCTGTGGGTGGCCATCCTGGTGAATCTGTGCGGCTTTGAGGCGTTCTGCCGGCGAAACTGGTTCGGCCTGCTCATGGCGCTTTGCGGTGTCTCCATGGTCATCCTGGGCGGAGGGAGCGGTGGCGAGTACGCCCCGGCCAGGGTCCAGGGCGATTTGATCATGGTCTTTTCGGCCATCATTTTTGGAGTATATATGGTGATCATGCGGGGAGTCATTCAGGAATACGGAGCCGTTCGGGTGCTGGCAGCCTCATACCTGATCGGGGCGGTGCTCCTGGCGCCGTTTACGGTTACCCCCCTGATAGATGCGCCGTGGGCTGAGATGGATGTCTTGCGGAGCCTGGCGCTTTCGTATATCGTGGTGATGGCCGGTGGGTATGCCTTCATGGTCTGGTACCGGACGATCAGGCAAACCTCGGCGAGCCGGACGGCCATCTACGCCTATCTGGTACCGGTAATCGCGGCTATAGCGGCATGGATCCTCCTGGACGAACACCTCGCCGTGGTGCAGGTCATCGGCCTTGCTGTCACCATCGCCGGGGTGTATCTTGCCAAGCCGGATCCCGACTCCATCTGCCGGGTCGGATAATCGAGAAAATCATGATGCCCCGGGACCGGTCAGGACTTGAGCGGAATTTGACGGAACAGGCGCACGACAGCAACGTCTTTATTCATGCACACGGCCTTTTGATAGACCTTCAGCGGGTGAAATGGCATGGTATCGAAGGCAATTCGGGTTCTTACAGTTGTGCTGGTGGCCGCGCTGGTCGCTGTCTCACAGGGCGACAGAGGTCAGGTTGCGGCAAAATCAGCCGTCCTGACCTTCATGTACGGCGATGTCCAGGTCCGTCACGGAGCCTCCGGGTGGACAAAGGCACAGACAAATGAGACATTGCAGCCCTCGGATGCCGTGAAAACCGGTGATGACGCCCGGGCCGAGCTCACCCTCGCAGGTGGCGGCTACGTGCGGATGGACGAAAACTCGCACCTGCTCATCAGCCACCTGCAGGACGACGGTGTGACCAGCTTCAAAGCGCTGTTGGGCGGTGTGTGGG
>JBKHJK010000503.1:0-3050 GCA_046538215.1 Armatimonadota bacterium | reverse complement strand
CCGTTGGGCTCTGCACCGAAGCGCGCCGCCGTCTGGAGGCTGTGAAGATATCCCTCCAGCACGCCGTCGGCGACGATGACGTGACGCTGTGCCGGGACGCCCTCGTGGTCGTAGGTGTAGGAGCCGTTGAGGTCTGGAAGCGTGGGATCGTCCACGATGCTGATTTTGTCAGAGGCGACCTGCTGGCCCATCTTTCCGGCCAGGATTGAATTGCCCGACCAGACGGCGTCGGCCTCCGAGTTGTGACCAAATGCTTCATGCACCAAAAGACCGCATATTTTCGGATCAATGATGACATCAAAGCGGCCGGCAGGGGCCTGCTGTGCGCTGAGCAATTCAATCGCCTTGCTCGCCGTCTCTTCGCCCTGTGCTTCAACATCCAGGTCCGCGATAAGCTCGTAGCCGGTGCGATTGGCCTTGTGCCATGAAGAGCGCTGGCGGGTGTTTTCGTCTGCCGCCACGACGCTAAGTCCTATCTTTACTGCCGATCCCTTCCGTTTCAGAAAGGTCCCGAAGCTGTTGGCAAGATACGTCGTGCCTGTCCCGTCGGCATAGGTTGCCACGGTGTTGGCGGTGTGCTCGCCATCGTATTCTCTGGCCGCGGCCTCCATCGCCGCCACCCGCTCGACACGGTCGGCCAGTGGGACATCCTCCGGATTGATGCGAACCTTCCGCGCGATGCTGTCAACAACCGGTTCGACGTCTGCGACCATCCCGGGATCGGTTACGTGTGAGCTGGAGGCTTTGGCCATCTCGATGGCATCATTGACACAGCGGAGCAATTCTTTTTCGTCGGGCCTGTTCGTGGGAGCAAATCCCCAGGCACCATCCACCAGTACCCGCAGGCCCGCGCCCCTGCGGTGAGCGGAAGAAATCTTGTCTGCCTGCCCGTCCTGAACGGCGATACTCGTGGCGGTACTGTCATTGATCCGTAAATCGGCGAAATCAGCACCCCTGTCGAGCGCTGCTTTGACAATTCTTTGCATGAAATCCTGCATTTTCAACCCCGGTTCATAATGCGGCGGAAGGCGTCATATTTACATTACGTATATCAGGACTGTGTCTTTTCTCGTGCTTCGACGCGGTCGGCCAGGGCCGCAAAGCCCGCTTTGATCGCCTTTCCGACGGCCTCCGCCGTGGCGTCACGGACTCTGGTGCTCACCTCTTTACCTTCGCCGGCTTCGGCGTGTTCGTCGCCGGCTGCAGCACCCCGCTTCAGGGCGAACAGAACCCCGGCCGCCCCGAGTGCGAGTGCTCCGATGGCCAGTCCGACCTTCAGCCCCGGCGACATGCTGCAGAGGGTTTCACGAGCACGGTCTTTCACACCCGCCTCCATCTCATCTATGGCCTCACCAAGCTCTTTAAGTGCCTCAGCCGGGTCAGGCGTCGGCGTCTTTGCTGATTTCTTTTCGGCCGTCATCTTTATCCTCCTTCAGGGTCGCCAGCCCGAAAAGTATCGCGGAGACGACCAGGAGAATTGCTGTTATGAGAAAAAACGGGGCAATCTCGCTGTCCATGAGATGGGCAAGCAGGCGAACGATACCTATCGAAAGATAGACAAGTGCCAGTATGAGACAGGCGATGGCACCGGCAAACAGGCCTGCCTTCTTGCCTATTCTTCGGACAAATACCACTGCTTCGGCCTTCAGATACGCTATCGCGGCCCGCAGGGATTTCGTGAGCAGTTCCGACAGCGATCTTTTTTCTTCCACGGCACCACCCCCGGCGCCCAGAATGCACTTAGTTTTGGAAATCAGCCACAAACAGCCGGAGCTTGCGGACAACCGGCTCCAGGCTGTTGAACAATGCATAGACAGTTGGAGAATAGGCCAGGTCCCACTCTCCGACGTATTCAACGTAGTCGGCGTCAAAACCTCTTTTGAAACGGTTCAGTCCGTACAGTGGGCTGTCTTTGTCCTCTTTGTGCGCAACGCCCCGCATGTCGTACACACTGCAGCCCTGTGCTTTCGCCCAGCGCATCATCTCCCATTGCAGTCGGTGGTTGGGCATGCGGTCGCGGTGCTCATTGCTGGAGGCGCCGTACACGTACCACGCCCGATCGCCTATTGTCAGGGTCATGGCTCCGGCGATGATTTCATCCTCGTACGACCCCAGCATCATGGTGCCCATACCGGGCTCGATGAACAGGTCCCAAATGTGATAAAAGTATTCCTCGGCACGGACATTGAAGTCCTGGCGATCGGCGGTGGTTTTCAACACCCTGTAAAACTCTGCGACATCATCCCGGGTGCAGTCCTTGTGAATTTTGACACCCTTGCGCTCTGCCAGCCGAATGTTGTAGCGCCATTTACTTTTGAAACCCGCCATTAAATCCTCTTCAGACGGGCTCAAATCCACCTGCATTACGAATCGCGGCTGGGTGCCGCCGAAGGAGTTTTTCGGCGTCTCATCATCCGAATAAATGGGCTCAAAGCCGTGATCGCGCAGGAGCTTTTTGAAGTCTTCATTATCATTGGGCACCGCCGGATCTATCTTCAGCGCCATGGCGCCGCTTTCGCGCGCCAGGTCCCCAATCTCATCAATGATTTGACTAAAAAGCTCCGGGCGTTCGAGATCGTAAACGGGTCCGCGGGGGGCGTACAGGAGGCTGCGGCCAATCCCCGGCGCGGTGCGTTTGAGAACCTGCGCGGCGGCACAGAGTGTGTCGTCCTCTTCGATCCCCAGGCGGATCGGCTCCCAGCCCGTGCTGCGTTTGAGCTCTCCCCACTCCCAGCTCTGCAGGAAGTTGCACAGATCCGACTCGGCGACAAATGTGTTGTAGCGTTGTCTTTGGTCATTCCCAATAATCATCAAAAAAGCGGACACTCCCTGTGGTCATATATCGCTCTCTAAAGCGGCCTGCAGCACCTTCAGGCAGATCGGACCGCACGTCTCGCTGCCCCAGCCGCCTTCAGTCACCAGGGCGGTGCAGACAAAGCGCGGCTCCTCGTAGGGGGCAAAGGCAGTAAACCATGCATGGGTGGGACGTCTGCGCAGATGCTGGGCGCTTCCCGTTTTTCCCGCGGCAGAGGTGGAGAGCTGTTTTAGAA
>JBKHJK010000502.1:0-3052 GCA_046538215.1 Armatimonadota bacterium | reverse complement strand
ATATTGGACTATACTATATATAGCCGTCGCCATTGCTGCAAACTACAGCGCATTATGCAAAAATTTTCGGCCCGGCCCCAAATCGTATGAATATGGCCGGGCCACAGGCGTCAATACTGAAAGAGGGATGTATGGTGAGCGAACAATACGAGAAGATGACATTTCCTGAACACGATAATCCCGTGGTCGCCTATTCCGGAGCCGGTGTGCTCCATCACGCCTACCGCCTGTTGGAGGACTGGGGGGTTAGCACCCTCATGGTCGTATGCGGGCAGAGCGTTTCGCGGCTTGAAGCTGTCAACGCCTTTATCGCCGATGCTCCCGGAGATATCAGTGTCGAGGTTTTCGATGAGGTGGAGCCCGATCCCTCGGATACCACCTGCGTCAATGGTGGCCGCCGGGCGCGGGAATGCGGCGCGGAGGCCGTTATCGGTATAGGGGGTGGCAGCAGCATGGATGCCGCAAAGGCAATCTCCGCCGAGGCGATCACACCCGGCTGGGCGCTTGCACAGGACCACCCCGGCGAGCCGACCGAAATTGATTTCGACCCACTGCCCGTCATCCTGGCCCCCACCACCGCAGGCACCGCTTCGGAGGTCACGCCCTTTTCCGTGATAACCTACACGGAGACAGAGCGGAAGCTGGTGCTGAATCACCCCAGGCTGTATGCCAAAAACGCACTGTTGGATCCACAGTTGCTCACAACCGCCCCGCAGGAGGTGCGCATGGCCGCCGGCATGGACGCACTGACCCATGCGCTTGAGTCACTCGTCAGTAAAAGAGCAACCGATCAAACACGCAGCCGCTGCCTGGAGTCCATTGAGCTTGTGAGCGCCAATCTTGAACGCGTTGTCGCCAACCCTGAGAATCTGCAGGCCCAGTCAGCCGTGCAGAACGGCGCGATGATTGCGGGACTGGCCTTTTCCAAAAGCCGCCTCGGGATCGTCCACGCCATGGCGCTTCCGCTGTCGGCATTGTTCCATGTACCGCACGGGACGGCCAATGCTGTTTTGCTGCCCTATGGCATGCAGTACAACTACAGGGCGGACACAGAGAATTATGCGAAGGCGGCGCGGGCGATGGGTGTTGACACATCGGAGTTATGCGAGGAAAAGGCGGCACTGGCGGCCGTGGAAGCCGTCCAGCAGTTGAGCGACGCCGTCGGCGCTCCGTCAAGCATGTCTGAAGTCGGTGTCGAAGAAGAGGCGATTCCGCAAATGGCTCAGGACGCCATCCAGAGCGCTCACATTGCGTGCAACCCCAGGGAAATCGAACTTGGCGACCTGGTCGAGGTCTATCACAAAGCCTACTGAAAGTGGGGGGAATATGGATATTCAGGAATTCACCGACTGTGCTGAACGGCTGATCGCTGAGATCGAAACGGTCATCGTGGGCAAGCGCACTTCTGTTGAAATGGTGCTCACCGGTCTGCTGTGCCAGGGCCATATCCTGATCGAGGACATCCCGGGTGTGGGAAAGACGATGCTGGCTCGTTCTCTGGCTCTGTCTATAGACTGCGATTTCAGCCGGATCCAGTTTACCCCCGACTTACTGCCTGCCGACATCACAGGAACGACCATCTACGAGAAGGGGGCGGAGCTGTTCAGCTTTCGCCCCGGACCGATTTTTGCCAACATCGTGCTGGCCGATGAGATCAACCGCGCGACGCCCAAGTCACAGTCTGCACTGCTGGAATGTATGGAGGAGTTTCAGGTCAGCTTTGCGGGCCACACCTACAAGCTTCCACGGCCGTTTTTTGTCATCGCCACTGAAAATCCCATTGAATACGAGGGCACCTATCCCCTGCCGGAAGCACAGCTCGACCGCTTCTTGATGAAGGTGACCATTGGCTACCCGGAGCCGGACGAGGAGGTCGAGGTGCTTCAGCGCCAGGTGCTGGAGCATCCGATTGAGACGGTTGAGCCGGTCACAAGCGCCGGGGAGGTGGTCGAGATGCAGCAGGTGTTGCGCAGGGTGCATATTGACCGCTCTCTGCAGCGCTACGCGGTTGATATCGCCACTGCCAGCCGAAATCACGATTCTGTGCAGCTCGGCGCCAGTCCCCGGGGATCTCTGGCCCTCATGCGCTGCAGTCAGGGTGTGGCGGCTCTGGATGGGCGGTCGCATATTGTTCCCGATGACATCAAGCGCGTGGCGGTTCCTGCGCTTTCACACCGGCTCATCATCAAACCGGATGAACGCATCCGGGGCATCGGACCTGAGGATGTCATCGAGGATATTCTCGAAGCGGTCGAGGTGCCCGTGGTGGAAAGTGAAGTCGGGTCATGATTTCCAAGAAACGGCAGGCTCTGTTCTGGGCGACCGTTTTTCTGTTTCTGGTTGCCTTCATCCTGCACATCGAGCAGCTGTTCTGGATGTCGGCGGCGACGGCTCTGGCCTTTCCGCTTTCCGTTGTGCTGGCCCGCCGAAAGCTCACAGGGCTTTCTATTTCCCGCCAGAATCCTCAGACGCTGAACGCCGGTGAAACGGCGCACATCACGCTGACGGTCCGCAACGAGGCCACGGTGCGGCGGCTCTTTATCGAGGCCCGCGACGGACTGCCGGACAAAGCCACAGACAACCGCGCCTCACAGATGATACCGGTCCTCCCGGCCGGAGCCACGAGGCAGGTGCAGTACTCGTTTCAAGCGCCCCTTCGCGGCGTCTATCATTTGGGGCCCCTGAGCCTCGAGGCCACCGATACGCTGGGGATCTCTGAATATTCACGGAGCTTCGACGATTACGCCGACATTGTCGTTTATCCCACCCCTGTCTCCCTGCCCAATCTCTGGCCCCGCGGTGGGGCGTCGAACCGTGCGAAAACTCCCAGACGTGCCCTCAAGGGCGACGGACTGGACTATTACGGAATTCGTGAATACACCCCGGGGGATGACGTTCGAAGGATGGACTGGAAGTCAACGGCCCGGTTCGATTCCCTGATGGTGCGCGAATTTCACACGGAGGTCTCGTTGTACGCCGTCGGCATACTTGACCTGTATGCCGGGGTTCACACCGGCGAGGGAGAGTTCAGCACCCTGGAGCAGGGCGTTGT
>JBKHJK010000501.1:0-3057 GCA_046538215.1 Armatimonadota bacterium | reverse complement strand
GATCTGTTGTGTTGGCCCGGGAAATTGCCGAGTTCATCGAAGAACTCGTGCCGGAGCGCAGACCAGGCAGCGAGGAAATATTCCTGTGGGGCGATCCGGCGTCTGAAGTGACCGGCGTAGTGGTGACGTGGATGGCTACTGTCGAGGCGATTGACCGGGCTGTCGAAGAGGGCTGCAATCTCATCATCAGCCACGAGGCGCTGACATACCCCTACGCCTTCCGCGGTAACCTGGAGCAGTCTCTGCACTGGCGCAGCAACCAGGCCCGTCTGTCGCCGCTGGCCAAACACGACATCACCGTCTTTCGCGCCCACGGACTTTTGGACGCCTATGCCATCCTCGATGATTTCGCCCTCGAACTCGGCCTTCCCGAACCGGCCTTCGAGGACAATTTTGTTCGCCTGTACGAAATCCCCCCGACGCCGGTGAGAACCCTTGCCAAGCGTGCCGCTGAAATCGCAGGCGAGGCTGTCATCCGGGTGACAGGCGATATGGACCGCACGGCCGAACGCGTGGGACTGCCCTGGGGTGGTCTCGCCCTCAGCCTTAATGCAGCCTTCATCGAATCGCTTCTCGCGCTGGAACCGGATGTTCTCATCGGGGGCGAAAGTGACGAATACGCCATGTTCATGATGATGGATTGCGATGTGCCGTTTATCGAAGCCGGTCATGCCGGCAGCGAAAATCCTGGACTGCGCGCGACGGCGGAGGATATTGCGGCAGAATATCCAGAGATCAAAGTGATTTTTCACGAACTCAACCGGCCATGGCGGCCGTTTTCTGCGGGATGATTGCGTATTTGATTGAGGAGTGTCTTTGAATGGCTGAAGCATGGTACGAACAGCAGCTTCGACTGCGGCAGCAGATGGAGCGCTGGATTCATCGCGAAATGAAGAATCAGGAAGGCGAGCCGTGGCATGGCGGACATGATGAGGGGACCTTTGCGGCGTCATGGATCGAGTATTATCGAATGACCCGTGATGAGGGGGTACTCGATTTCCTCACAGATATTCAGGACAGCTTCCTCGACTGGGCTGATGAGAATTTCGTTGACGGCTACTGGCCGGAGCAGGAAGCGCACCACGGCCCGGAAGCGTTTATGATCTTTCTGGCCCGGATGTGGCACCTGAACCCCGACGATGGCCGCCTTGTGGAGGCGTTCGAGGACGCCGCCGAGCATATCGGCAACTGGGCTGACGACGTGCCCGACTGGTATGACTGGGACAATCACCGCTTCGTAAGCTGGTCTCTGGGTACGGAGGTGGTAGCAGAGGACGAGGCCGATAACTACAACGTCGCCGATCATTTCAAGGTCGCCCAGATTGCGCTGGTGACATACCTGGCAACCGGCAAAGATCGGTACCTGGAGGTCGTCCAGGATTTCGCCGACCGCTGGGTCGAAAAGATTCTCGATGGAGAGACCATCCCGGCGGCGTTTGTGCCGGTGGATGACCGGGACGAGGTTGAGGACACATACCGTGAGGGACTTGTGGAAGATCTCGACCTTGACACCGAAGATGCGCTGGAACGTCACGCGGCGGCCGGAAGCATGGACACATTGATGGACCTGTATGAGCTGACCGGTGAAGACCGGTATGCCGAGACGGTGGCGGTGATGCTGGAGGCGATGCTGGGGCAGGTTGCGGACGCGTACGCCGACCCGGCCGCTCCGCTGTTCTGGCGGTACCGTATGATCACCGGCGTCAGGCAGTTTGATAAGGATCTGCAAAAGGCGCTGTCTGTTCCCAGGATATATGAAGACTACTTCATGATGTTCGATGACCAGCCGGCCGCTCACCCGATGGGGCTGGGCCGGAGAAAGGATGCGCCCAAATGGGGCTACTGGGGTCCGGAGGCGACACTGGAGCTGACCAACGGCCCCTCCCCGGCCGCGCTTATGCTGCTGTACCAGATCACGGAAGACGAGACGGCAGCGACACGCGCTTTTCAGCTTGCGGCAACGCGGCTGGAGCTGGCGCTGGATGCCGGGCTCAATTCGGGGCGGCACCACGGGTGTTCCGGCAATACCATCAATGCCATCGCCTTCGGTCACGGCCGCAGCGCGGGTGCCGGGTATGCAATGACCACTCTCTATCCTGCAACGATCGGCAACCGCCGCTTTGTGAACGGCGAGAAGCCGCTACTGCAATACTGGAACGAGGACGACGAACCCGGACTGCCCGAGGAGATCGAGGCCCTCTGCAGAAGGGCATCACTGGACGAAGCCTCTGTCACCCTCGCCAGCACCTCCTTTCAGCCGACCACAGTCATCGTCGGTCCCGCCCGGGAAGACCAGGAGCTTACCATCAGCGCAGGCGGCCGGCAACTCCAGCAGGATGATAGTGGGCGGACACACATCCAGCTTCCGCTCGGGCAGGAATACGGTGTTGACATCACCATCGAATGAGGCAGCGATATGCATCCACGATTGAAATCAGTCGCGGACAGCTCCGGCCTGGTTCCCGCAGCGCTTGTTCACGTGGGAGAGGTGCCTTCTGAAGCAGGCGGTGTCACCGTTCATACCTACGGGCCCGACCGGTATAAGCACACGGCTGATACAGACTTTTCTTCCGAAATTGTGTCCGAAAGTGCCCCGGTGACGTGGGTCAATGTCACCGGCGTGTACGACACCGAGAGAGTCGCAGCCGTCGGCGAGCATTACAGTCTGCATCCGCTGGTCCTCGAAGATGTCACCAATACCCGCCAGCGGCCCAAAGTGGAGGAATACGAGGACTACCTCTTTGTGGTGATCAAAAGCCTTGGCTGGATGGAAAAGGAGCAGACATTTCAGGCACAACAGATCGGCATTGTCCTCACCGCAGACACCGTTATTACCTTTACCGAACATCCTCTCTCCGCATTTGAGGGCGTTATTGAGCGCATTGAAAACGGGCGGGGCAAGATCCGCACCATGGGCGCGGACTATCTCGCCTACGCGATTCTCGACGCGGTGGTGGACGGATATTTCGTCATTCTGGAGCAGATCGGCGAGCGTCTCGAAGATGTCGAAGATGACCTCGTGGAAGATCCGGACACCGAACTGCTGAACGATATACA